>JBMZCU010000016.1:0-23583 GCA_049613705.1 Pseudomonadales bacterium
AATGGGTCCGCCGCTTGCGTAATGGGTCGGCCAATCACCAAATAAGTACTGCCTTGCTGCAGCGCAACACTCGGCGTCATGATACGCTGCTGATCATTGCTATCACTGCCAAGCGGGCGAATTCCAGGGGTTACCAAGGCAAACTCTGGAGCCAAGTGCTGGCGCAGTACCGACGCTTCTTGCGCTGAACAAACAATACCGTCTAAGCCACTTTGCTCGGTCAGTTTAGCTAAGCGTTGCACATGTTCCAGTGGCTCAATATCCAAACCAATATCCAGCAAGTCCTCGCGCTGCATACTCGTCAGCACAGTAACGGCAATAAGCAGAGTTTGGTTTTGGTTAACTTTTTGCAACTCGTCACGGGCCATTTCCATCATTTTACGGCCGCCACTGGCGTGTACATTTACCATCCAGACACCCATTTCAGCCGCTGCGCGAACCGCTTTGGCAACCGTGTTAGGAATGTCGTGAAACTTGAGATCTAGAAAAACTTCAAACCCCTGCGCCATTAGCTTTTCCACTATGTGTGGACCTGCGCGGGTGAAAAGCTCTTTGCCAACTTTTACTCGACAGCGCCGTGGGTCCAAGCGCTCGGCCATTGTCAGTGCGTGTTCTGCAGTCGGAAAATCGAGTGCTACGACAATAGGTTTATCCACTTTGCTCATGACGGCCTCTTTCAGGAAGTAAATTGTGTCGCAATTTTACCTGAAGGCACCAAAACAAGTAAGGGGCTGTGTGAGGTCAGAGATGCATCGCTAGCGCTGCATCTCTTCAGTATAAAATAGACAGGGGGGCTCTGTTACTAGATGGCCAGTGAATACGGCTACTTGGCTTTCATGGCCTCAAGTTGCTTAGAAAGACCTGCAACCTTGCGCGCAGAAGCACTGAGTTTGGCCTTGAGGCTCAAAACTGCCATTGAACTGAGAATGACACCTAAGACACCGCCGCAAACAAAGAAGGCTATCAACCAGAGAGACAAGCTAGCCTGTGGTAGCGTAATGACAAATAAATCAATCTCCACCTTCCCGGTGTTGTTAACTGTAAACATAATACCGACAAATAAAATACACAGACACAGTAGCAGTATTAGCAACATCTTTATCCAACGCAAAGGGCTTCTCCAAAAAAGGCGTTCGTTTTACTGGGTGTTTTGTACACTGGCGTTGACCTGCTCGCGCAGCTCTTTACCTGGCTTGAAATGCGGTACATATTTCGCCACAAGTTCAACAGATTCTCCGGTTTTAGGATTGCGTCCTATACGCGGTGCGCGGTAGTGCAGTGAGAAGCTGCCAAAACCGCGTACTTCGATGCGACCACCGTCAGAAAGTGCTTCAGTCATCTGATCCAGCATTGTTTTAACGGCCAGCTCCACATCTTTCACCGACAGCTCTGGATGCTTGTCTATAAGCAACTCTATCAATTCGGATTTTGTCATTAGTAAGCTCCTAGTGGATCTTTTTACTGATTGATTTTTATATCATTCTAACAAAATTTTTCAATCTTTTTTATCTAACTGCTGTTTTATCAAATCGCCAATCGTCGTTGGTTTAAGATCGCTAGCCTCGCGACTCTTCACTTCGTCCAGTGCATCTCGCTGCTCTTTTTGTTCTAACTGCTTGATCGAAATTTGGATCGAACGCTCGCGACTGTCAATTTGGCTAATCATCGCCTCAAGCGCCTGACCTACACTAAACAACGCATTTAGGTGATCGACTTTTTCTCGCCCTGACTCAGTACTGCGCAATACAGCCTCTACCCCTTCGGCGAGTGAAACCTTCAAATGGCGCTCTTCAACTGCGCTGACAGTGCCACTGACAACGCTGCCCTTGCGGTGCTGGCTGCAAAACAGCGAAAACGCGTCGCTAGACAGCTGCTTTATCCCTAGCGCGATACGTTCTTTCTCGATATCTACAGAGATAACAGCCGCTTCCACTTCGTCACCTTTCTTGTAGCCTTTAACAGCTTCTTCACCTGGGGTATCCCAGGAAAGATCAGAGAGGTGAACCAAGCCATCTATGCCCTCACCTACTGAGACAAACAGCCCAAAATCTGTAATTGAGCGTATCTTCCCTGTGAGTTTATCCCCTGGGCTGTGCTTGCTGTCAAAGAGTTGCCAAGGGTTCTGGCTACACTGCTTCATCCCCAGAGAAATACGGCGGTTTCGGCTATCTATGTCGAGTATCATCACTTCAATTTGCTGGCCGATAGTGACAACTTTAGAGGGGTGTATATTACGGTTGGTCCAGTCCATTTCAGAGATATGCACTAGCCCTTCAACCCCTTCTTCTATCTGGGCAAAACAACCGTAATCGGTGAGGTTAGTCACACTAGCCGATACTTTATCACCCTTGCTCAAGCTGTCGGTTAAGCGCTGCCAAGGATCGGGCTGCAGCTGCTTTAACCCCAGCGATACGCGGGTTTTCTCACGGTCAAATTTGAGCACTTTAACATCGATTTCTTCACCCAAATTTAAAACAACACTCGGGTGCTTTACCCGTTTCCAGGCGATGTCGGTGATATGCAAAAGACCATCTAAGCCGCCAAGATCCACGAAAGCACCGTAATCTGTAATGTTCTTGACGATACCTTTTACAACCTGGTCTTGCTCTAATGTGGCTAGTAACTTCTCGCGCACCACCGAGTTTTGCGCTTCGAGCACGGCACGGCGAGAAACAACAATGTTGTTGCGTTTCTCATCTAACTTCACCAGTTTGAATTCGAGTGGGCAGCCCTCTAAATGAGAGCTATCTCGCAGCGGATGGAGATCGAGCAGCGAACCTGGAAGGAAGGCCTGTATCTTGCCTAAGTTGACGGTAAAACCACCACGCACCTTGCCACTGATAATGCCCTCGACCACTTTATCGTCTTTAAAGGCCTGCTCCAGTACTTGCCAAGCTTCGGCGCGCTTAGCTTTTTCACGGGATAACTGAGTGGAGCCGAAACCATCCTCCACCGCTTCGAGTGAGACTTTGACTTTGTCGCCGACCTTGACGGTGAGTTCACCGCGCTCGTCTAAAAACTGCGACTGGGGAATAACCCCCTCCGATTTAAGCCCTGCGTTTACAATCACAAAGCCCGTCTCTATTGCCATTATCTCTGCACTGACAATAGTGCCCGGCGCCATGTTTAAGTCTTTTAAACTCTCTTCAAAAAGTTCTGCGAAGCTCTCACTCATGATCGTCATCCGTGTTGTGGTTTTAGGATACCTTTAACGCAACCCCTTATGACGCGCTTCTTCCAGTACTATCTCCAGCACTCGCTCAATTGACAAGTCCGTGGAATCTAGTACCAAAGCGTCCTCAGCGGGTTTTAATGGCGCAACCGCTCGTTGCATATCTCTTCTATCTCGCTCTTGCAAATCGTTCAATATTAGATCAAGGCTAGCATCCAGCCCCTTATTTATCAACTGCTTATATCTACGATTTGCGCGCTCTTGCACATTGGCATCCAGGTAAACTTTCAGCGTCGCCTGCGGGAAGACAACGGTCCCCATATCGCGGCCATCAGCAATCAATCCAGGCGCTTGAGCAAATTCGCGCTGGCGCTCCAACAACGCTGTACGCACTTGCGCGATGGCGGCAACCACAGACGCCGTAGCACCGGTTTCCTCAAGGCGCAGCTCTTGCGTAACAGACTCGCCCTCGAGAATAACCTGCAGCTCATCTTCGTCGTCGCGCACTAAAAACTGTACATCTAAGTGCGCAGCCAACACCTCTAGCGCATCAGTGTCATCCAATGCCACCCCGTGATGCTTTGCCGCCAGAGCTGTCAGACGATACAGCGCACCGCTATCGAGTAGATTCCACCCCAGGGCTTTAGCTAACAGCTTGCAAATTGTACCTTTGCCCGACCCGCTGGGGCCGTCGACTGTGATGACAGGTACGACTGCATTATTTTGTGTTTGAGACATGCGTCTCCTCCTTCTGGATATTGAGCCCCGCTTTCGCAGCGGTCTCGACAAATTCTGGGAAAGATGTGGCGACGGGCGCGCAGTTAAGTACTGTTATCTGCTCTTGGCATCGCAGCGCTGCTATCGCAAACGCCATTGCTGTACGATGGTCACCGGCGCTGTCCACCAGCGCTCCCTTAAATGAGCCACCTTGAATAACGACCCCGTCATCCTTCTCTTCTATATTAATTCCTAGCTGTGTCAGGCCTGCGACCATCACCGCGATGCGATCACTCTCTTTATGTCTAAGTTCGGCTGCACCTCGCAAACGGGTCTCTCCATTTGCGCAGCTCGCGGCCACAAACAGCGCTGGAAACTCATCAATAGCTGTTGATACATGACATTGGGGAATCACTACTCCCTGCAGCGGAGCATAGCGTACGCGAATATCTGCAACGGGCTCTCCTCCGCACTGGCGCTCTTTAGCCAGTGTGATATTCGCGCCCATCAAACGTAAGATTTCAATCAAGCCCAAGCGTGTTGGATTGATGCCAATATTGCACAGCTCAATGTCAGAACCGGGTGAAATTGCCGCGCCAACAATAAAAAATGCCGCCGATGACAAATCGCCGGGTATTGCCAGATTAAACCCTTTCAGCTGGGTGCTGGAGTGAATCGCAACACGATTCTCAGCAACGTCGAGCTCAACACCAAGCGACTCCATCAACAGCTCGGTATGATCTCGCGTAGCCGCAGGCTGGGTAACACTAACACCTTGATCGCTACACAGGCCCGCCAGGAGTAAACTGGACTTTACCTGCGCACTCGCCACCGGCATTTCATAGTCAATGCCAACCAAAGGCGCACTACCTTGAATCCGAATGGGCGCACAGCCCGATGTGGTTTCAACGCATCCCCCCATCTGATTGAGCGGCTCGGCAACGCGCGCCATCGGTCGCTGACTGAGCGAGTCATCACCTGTCAGCACACTGTCGAACGGCTGTGCGGCAAGCACACCTGCAAGCAGGCGCATAGAGGTGCCCGAGTTACCTAGGTAAATATCACCTGGGGGCGGGCACAAGCCGTGCTTGCCGACACCGTAAACCTTTAACTCACCACGGTGCGGCCCTTCAATCACAACCCCCATATCGCGAAACGCCTGTACGGTGGCCAGCGAATCCTCGGAGTGCAAGAAACCACTGATCTGCGACACGCCATCAGCCAGTGCCGCCAAAATTACCGCGCGGTGAGAAATCGATTTATCACCTGGCATCTCGATCTTGCCTTGCAAAGCGTCGGATGGCTGCACTTGAAAGCAGCTAATCACATCGTCAGCCGCCGGAGCATAGGCAGTACCGGCCAGCATCTTGCCAAAGCGTTCACGCGCGGCTCGCGCACGTAGAAAGATCCCTTTAATTTGTTGCTCGTCGTCGCACTCGACAGCTTCACGCAATACCGCTAACCCCTGAGTAAAAGTATCTATCTGCGCTAGAATCGCTTTCTTATTGGCTCCGCACACATCGCTCCACATAGTCGGGTCGGACGCGGCTATACGCGTGAAATCGCGAAAACCACCGGCAGCGTATCGAAATATATCGACGTTTTGCGACTCGCGCGCCAAGGTATCAACCAGCGAAAAAGCCAAGAGGTGTGGTAGGTGGCTAGTCGCAGCAAGCACTTCATCATGCTGCTCGACTGGCATTTGCAACACCTCTGCCCCACAACTTTGCCACATTCGTGCAACACACAGGCTGGCGGCCTCATCGGCCTCTTCGTGAGGGGTAATGATCACTTTGTGGTTGTTAAAAAGCTTGCTATTGGCCGCAGCGACACCGCTTTTTTCTGACCCGGCAATGGGATGACCCGGTACAAAGTGCGATGGAACTTCGCCAAACACCTCGCGCGCCGCCTCGATCACACTGCCTTTAGTACTGCCAACATCCGTGATCACACATCCCTCGCGCAAATGCGCCTTGGCCGCGCGCAGCACAGCAGCAGTTGCCTTGACCGGCACCGCTAATACAATTAAATCCGCTGCAGCCACTGCCTCAGCGAGGTCTGTGTAAGCCCGATCAATCACGCCAAGATACACCCCTGTACTGAGGCTTTCAGGGTGATAGTCGTAAGCGCTGACAATGCGTGAAAAACGACTTTCGCGCAACGCCTTAGCCAGTGAACCACCTATCATCCCAAGACCAATGATCAGGGTTTGCTCTACTCTGTGCACGTTCACACGCGCCTTTTCTTGTAACATCTAGTTTGCCTTACCAGCACACTCTCGCTGCGCTGACAATTAATATGGATTCTCTGTTCGTCTAGTGCTCAGCCACACAACGCACTAATACTTACCGCCTAGCGGCTGACTAAATCACCGCGCGCGGATACGAGCCAAGCATTTTAAGTTCAACGCTTTCCTCGCGAACTTGCTCCAGTGCCTGCGCGACATCGGGGATACTCTTGTGCCCCTCAAAGTCGATATAAAACACGGAACACTGGGCACCGAGAATCCCTTCGGCACTGTGAGTTTCAATGCCTGTAAGACTTATATCTTTATCGTGGAAAGGCGCTAACAATTGGCGCAGCGCACCGGGTTTATTTTTCGCCGCCACTAAAATTGACGTTTTATCGCGACCACTGGGGCCCACTTCTTGACGACCAATAATTAAAAAGCGCGCCTTGTGCTCAATGTCACTGCTGATATTTTGCTTGAGCAAATGCCAGGACGTATCCAGTGCACCATCACCTGCAACAACTGCCGCGCTGTGCGCTTTGCGAGCACACTCCAATGCATCTTGTTGAGATTCGACAACCACTTGCGCCACCTCTGGACAGTGCTGTTGCAGCCAAGCTTGGCACTGTGCCAGCGTATCTGCACTGGCGTAAACGGTGTTCAACTCGCAAAAAGCGCGGTTATTCGGGCTGTACAAATGCAGCTGTACTTGTAGTTCGACTTCGCCACAAATGTTTAAGTCATAGCGTTTAAAAAGATCTAGTGTCGGTACTGCAACCCCTTGTGTACTGTGTTCAATAGGCACAACACCGTAATTAACATCGCCGTGTTGCACGGCACTAAACACTTGATCGAGTGAATCTTTCGGATGTGTATTGGCCGAGTTGCCAAAATGTTTGTGCGATGCCAGCTGAGTAAAAGCGCCCGCAGGGCCCAAATACGCTATCTGCAACGGTTTCTCAAGTGCGAGACACACCGACATTACTTCGCGAAACAAGCGTGCGACTTCACGATCTTCTAGGGGGCCGCGATTGCGCTCCATCACCTTGCGCAGCACCTGCGCTTCGCGCTCAGGGCGATAGAAGACCGCGTCATTCACCCCCTGATACTTTTCTTTAACCTGCGCGACACGCTGCGCACAGCCGGCACGCTGGTTGATAAGCTCGTGAATCTGACGGTCTATCTCGTCAATCTCATCGCGCAGCGCCAGCAGTTCCTGTTCTTGTTGTTTTTGCGGATCTGTCATTATCCGAATCCTCTGAATCTTACTTCACCGATACAGTGACGGCCCTTAGGCGCAGCGCTGCTCAAAATCGCGCATAAACTCAATAAGCGCATCGACAGCCTCTTCGGCTACGGCATTGTAGAGACTGGCGCGCATACCGCCAACAGAGCGGTGCCCTTTGAGGTTCAACAGTCCCGCAGCCTCAGCTTCGCTGAGGAAGCGCGCATCGAGTGCACTGTCTGCCAAAGTGAAAGGCACATTCATCTGCGAGCGGTTAGCCAACTCGATCGGGTTAGCATAAAACGCACTTTGATCAATCGCGCGATAGAGCTTGTCAGCTTTTCGCGTATTGAGCGCCGCCATTGCATCCACACCGCCTTGCGCCTTTAACCACTTAAAGACAAGCCCACTGAGGTACCAGGCAAAAGTCGGTGGCGTATTGGTCATGGAGCCAGCTTTTGCATGAACTGCATAGTTGTACATATTGGGGGTTAATGACTGCGCGCGATCGAGCAGGTCCTCGCGGATAATCACTACCGTGAGCCCCGCCGGGCCAATATTCTTCTGCGCTCCAGCATAGATCACACCAAAGCGCGAGACATCGATAGCCTTAGAAAGGATATCCGAAGACATATCGACAACCAGCGGCGTGCTTCCCGCCTCTGGAATATAATCGAACTGCAAGCCGCCTATCGTTTCATTGCTGGCATAGTGCAAATAAGCTAAGTCACTACCGAGAATCAGCTCAGACTGGCGCGGCACACTGGTGTAGCCTTTAGCCGCTGTAGAAGCGATAACCTGCGCATTGCAGTAACGCGAGCCTTCTTCGATCGCCTTGGATGACCAAATACCGGTGTCGATAAAGGCCGTTTTCTGCTCAGGGCCTGCTAAGTTCATCGGTATCATTGCAAATTGACTGGTCGCGCCGCCTTGCAGGAATAGCACTTTGTAATTACTTGGCACATCCAGCAAATCGCGTAGATCTTGCTCCGCCTGAGCGGCGACCTCTGTAAACTCGGCACTGCGATGGCTCATTTCCATCACAGAGAGCCCACGGCCCTGCCAATCCAACATCTCTTCTTGGGCTTGCGCCAAGACCGCATCGGGTATCGCTGCGGGGCCTGCACTAAAATTGTGTTTGCGAATCATAATACTCTCTCTAAATCGCTCAAAAGCCAGTGCGCCTACTGCGTTAAATCGATGTCTTCACAGTGTCGCCGCTCGGCTTTGACAGCATCCACAACCAGAAAGTGCGGCATTTGCCGCACTTTTTTATAGGTTTAGAAGGTTATTCTTCAGTATCCGTCTGCGGGCTCTGCTCGGTGTTTTCCACCTCAAGCATATCGTCGTCTTCTTCCGAAGGCTCCTCAATACGCGCGATGCCCACTAGGTTTTCATCGTCGGCGACACGTATCAAACGCACCCCTTGAGTATTGCGCCCAAGCACCCCTATTTCACTGGTACGCGTACGTACCATAGTGCCCTGATCGCTGATCAGCATCACATCGTCACCGCTAAAGACTTGCACCGCACCGGAGAGCTCTCCGTTGCGATCCGTGCACTGCATACCGATAACCCCTTGGTTGCCACGCCCTTTGCACGGGAAATCAGAGACTTCTGTCTGTTTACCAAAGCCACGTGAAGAAGCAGTCAGAACCTTGCCGCCCTCCTTGGGGATAATCAGTGAAATGACACGCGCGTCATCTTTCATTTTCACACCGCGTACACCACGCGCTGTACGGCCCATCTGACGCACATCGTTCTCGTGGAAGCGCGCAGCTTTACCCGCACTGGTAACCAACAGAATATCGTCATCACCTTCTGTGATAGCAGCACCAATCAGTGCGTCATCTTCCAGCAAATCAACAGCGATCAAACCGGAGCTACGCGGTCTAGAGAAGTTATCCAAGGACGTTTTCTTAACGATACCGCTCGCAGTCGCCATAAAGACATAACGCTCTGCACTGTACTCGTTGACCGGCAGAATCGTGGAGATACGCTCGCCTTCTTCGAACGGCAAGATGTTTACAATAGGACGCCCGCGCGCCGTACGGCTAGCCTGCGGGATTTCAAATACTTTGAGCCAGTAGACCTTACCGAAGTTGGAGAAGCACAAAATGGTAGCGTGAGTGCTGGCGATCAACAGATGCTCGACAAAGTCTTCATCTTTAACAGCTGTTACCGATTTGCCTTTGCCGCCGCGACGCTGCGCTTGGTAGTCGGACAGTGGCTGTGTCTTGGCATAACCACCGTGAGAGATAGTCACCACCATGTCTTCTTCGGTGATCAAATCTGCCACTGTCAAATCCTGACGCGAGGCAATAATTTCAGTGCGACGCTCATCACCGTACTCGGCAATCACCGCTTGCAACTCTTCGCGAATCACCTCCATTAAGCGCTCGTAAGAGCCCAGTATTTCGAGGAATTCAGCAATTTGCAGCAGTAGCTCGCGGTACTCGGCAATCAACTTTTCATGCTCTAGCCCAGTCAAGCGATGCAGGCGAAGATCGAGGATGGCCTGAGCTTGCGCTGGTGACAGGTGATACTTGCCCTCACGCATGCCGTACTTTTCATCCAAGTCATCGGGACGACAAGCGTGCTCACCTGCACGCTCGAGCATATCGCTGACACTGCCTGGTAGCCACGCGGTATCGATCAAACGCTCTTTAGCCTCTGCGGGCGAGGGCGAGCTCTTAATCAATTCGATAACTGGATCGATGTTTGCCAGCGCGATTGCAAGACCTTCCAAAATATGGCCGCGTTCACGCGCTTTACGCAACAGGTAAACGGTGCGACGGGTAACCACCTCACGGCGGTGGCGAATAAAGTTCGCCAGCATATCTTTGAGGTTGAGAACCTTGGGCTGGCCATCGACCAGGGCAACCATATTGATGCCGAAGACGCCTTCCATCTGTGTCTGCGCAAAGAGGTTATTGGCAATGACTTCAGCCACTTCGCCGCGGCGCAGTTCAATCACAATACGCATGCCGTCTTTATCGGACTCATCGCGCAGCTCAGTGATACCCTCGAGCTTCTTGTCTTTAACCAGCTCTGCAATTTTTTCAATCAGGCGCGCTTTGTTCAACTGATAGGGAATTTCAGTGACAACAATCGCCTCTTTACCGGCAGCGTTGACCGCTTCCACATGGTATTTAGAACGCAGATAAATACGCCCGCGACCCGTGCGATACGCCAGCAAGATACCCGCGCGACCATTGATGATTGCGCCTGTCGGGAAGTCTGGGCCTGGGATGTATTCCATCAACCCATCGACATCCAGTTCAGGATTGTCAATCAGCGCAAGGCAGCCATTCACGACTTCAGTCAGGTTGTGAGGCGGTATGTTAGTCGCCATCCCTACTGCGATGCCCGACGAACCGTTGAGCAGCAAATTGGGCAGACGCGTCGGCAAAACCTCAGGAATTTGGTGGGTGCCATCGTAGTTTGGCACATAATCGACAGTCTCTTTGTCGAGGTCAGACAGCAAATCATGCGAGATTTTCTGCATGCGAATCTCGGTGTAACGCATTGCCGCAGCCGAATCACCGTCGACCGAACCAAAGTTACCCTGGCCGTCGACCAAGAGATAGCGCATCGAGAAATCCTGCGCCATACGAACAATGGTATCGTAGACAGCGCTGTCGCCGTGAGGGTGGTATTTACCTATCACATCGCCGACGACACGGGCAGATTTCAAATAGGGTTTATTCCAATCATTTTTTAGCTCGTTCATCGCGAACAAGACGCGGCGGTGTACTGGTTTTAAGCCGTCGCGTACATCTGGCAGTGCGCGCCCAACGATAACGGACATCGCATAATCAAGATAAGACTGCTTCATCTCATCTTCGATATTTACTGGCTGTACTTGTTTGACTAAATCGCCCATAAAATTTTAACTTTCCTTGATCGGTCTGCGGTCGGTAACGCTCGTAAATAGAAGGCTCGCCACCCACCCTGTAACAGCAGCTGCTCGGCAGAGGTCATTTTTAACCGCGAGATTGTATCACAAAAACTCATGGCTAACACCGACCAAAAAACAGGAATTAATAGTTGATTTTGCACTAGAAAAATGTAGCGCACAGATGAGTCTGTGCACATCGCAAACACCAGTTATAACCTCGCCCTTGCGATATATCACAACACAGCGCAAGACCTATAATGTAAGTTCACACACTAATGCCTCAGTGCTAGAATATCCGCCTTTGTAGCGCGACTAAATCGCACCAACCCTACTACGGCTGAAATGTTATGAGCAACGAAACCCCGAATGTCGACCACGCTGAAATTGCCAAGTTTGAAGAGCTGGCCAGCCGCTGGTGGGATAAGCACAGTGAATTTAAACCCCTGCACGATATCAATCCATTGCGCGTTGGCTTTATCGACCGCATCGCCTCGCTGAATGGCAAACGTGTACTCGACATCGGCTGCGGCGGTGGGATCCTGAGTGAATCTATGGTGCAGCGCGGTGCGCAAGTTACCGGGATCGACATGGGCGCAGCGCCGCTCAAAGTTGCCAAGCTGCACGGCTTAGAAAGCGGTTTCGTTGCCGATTATCAGCAGATTACTGCAGAAGAGATGGCCGAGAAGCACCCTCAGAGCTTTGATGTTGTCACCTGCATGGAGATGCTCGAGCACGTACCAGATCCCGCATCCATCGTGGCCGCTTGTGCAAAACTGGTTAAACCAGGTGGTCACGTGTTCTTCTCGACCATCAACCGCAACCCCAAGAGTTACTTATTTGCCATTGTCGGCGCCGAGAAAGTACTCAAGCTCGTTCCGAACGGCACCCACGACTTTAAAAAGTTTATCCGCCCATCTGAGCTCGGTCACTGGATCCGGGACAACCAGTTGAGCCTCGAGGAAATCAGTGGCATGACCTACAATTTAGCCACCCAGGAATACCGTCTAAACCCGACGGATGTCGATGTAAACTACCTCGTCGCAACAACCAAAGCGCAGCCCAATTAACCAGCGGACACACACTGAGACAATGACAGCAATTAAGGGCATCCTGTTCGATTTAGACGGTACTGTACTGCACAGCGCGCTGGACTTTCACAGCATTCTCAATCAGATGCTCGCAGCGCACAACCGCCCTGCGATCAGCTATCAAACCCTGCACACTCAGGTTTCCAACGGCGCGCGGGCAATGGTTGGCTGCGCCTTTGATACGGCTGAGGGTGCGGAGGGATTTGAAGCCTTGCGAGAAGAGTTTTTAGCGCGCTATGCCGAGCATTGCACCGTTGCATCCACGCTCTATCCAGGCTTTGATGCACTGCTATCACAACTCGATAACAGCGGCATCAAGTGGGGGATCGTGACCAACAAACCCGCGCTGTATACCGATAGAATCATGCGCCACTTAAAGCTTGCCGATCGCGCCTCTAGTGTCGTATGTCCCGACCACGTAAGCCGTGCTAAGCCCGACCCAGAAGCCCTGCTGCTAGCCTGCAAACAAATGCAATTATCGCCTGCTCAGTGCCTCTACTTTGGCGATCATCAACGCGATATCGAAGCCGGTCAGCGCGCGGGGATGACAACCATCGGCTGCTGTTACGGCTACCTCAACACCGATGAAGACCCCGCGCAGTGGCAAGCTGACCATTTAGTTGAGCACAGCGAACATATCGCCGAGCTTCTGCGCAAACTCGGCCTCACACTTCAGCCCTAATTTTCTCAAGCGCGTGCGGCGCTATTAAGGACCTACTATGTTTGACTACCAAGCACCTAAAGACCTCTTAGCCGGCAAAAACATTCTCGTCACTGGGGCCGGTGATGGCATTGGACGAGCCGCTGCCATGAGCTACGCCGCTCACGGCGCCACTGTTATCCTACTCGGGCGCACTGTTGAAAAACTCGAGCAGGTTTACGATGCCATTGAAAATGCGGGCTACCCACAGCCTGCTATTTTGCCACTCAATTTAGACACCGCCAGCGAGCGCGACTATATCGAGATCACCAATATTATTGAAGCCGAGTTCGGCACACTCGACGGTCTCCTTCACAACGCCAGCTTGTTAGGTATGCGCACGGCGCTTGAAAACTACGACCCTGTCACTTGGGAAAAAGTGATGCGCGTCAACGTCAACGCACCGTTTTATCTAACACAATCCCTGCTGCCTCTACTGCATCGCAGCGATGATGCATCGATTGTCTTCACCTCCTCCAGTGTAGGTAGCAAAGGTCGCGCGTACTGGGGCGCTTACAGCGTGTCTAAATTTGCAACTGAAGGCACGATGCAGGTACTGGCAGACGAGCTTGAAAACACCAGCAACATCCGAGTCAACTGCATCAACCCAGGCGCGACGCGCACCTCAATGCGTGCAATGGCCTACCCCGGCGAAATGCCAACCGACAACCCTGCGCCCGAAGATATCATGCCCGTATACCTTTATTTACTCGGTCGCGATAGTGCTGCTGTCAACGGTCAAACGCTTAAAGCTCAGTAACACCTTCCCTAGCTAATTCCCCCCTTTCTTTACCTCGCTAAAAATTAGCGAGGTAAAGATTCACTTCGCCACAAAAAAACTGGTAAGATTGCAACAGAAAATTTTTCCGAGGTTAAAATAGTAACAAAACCCGGTTCAAGCCTAGCTGCTACGGTCTTCTCAAACTGTGACGCGAATGCTTAAAGCACCTGTTAAGTCAGCTGACATCAGCGCTAGCAGGAATGAAAGTTTCAATACAACCTCAATAACGATAATTAAGGCTGCATGAAAATGATGAACCCCAGAGACGTAAAAACAGTTGAGGATGCCAAGCGCATCGTCGAAGAGCGCGGCTTGAGCCACGTCAAAGTAGGCCTGTTTGACCACGATGGCATTATGCGTGGCAAGTACATGAACAAGGAAAAGTTCTTCTCTAGCTTAGACAAGGGGTTCGCCTTTTGTAGCGTTGTGCTGGGCTGGGATTCTAACGATGAATTGTTCGAGAACCCGTTCACCGGATGGGAGACAGGCTACGGCGACGCCCCAGTGCGTATTGTCCCTCAGTCTTGTCGCGACATCCCCTGCGAGCCAGGCATGCTGCTGTTTATCTGTGAGTTCATGGACGAGGCGGCTGAGATCTGCCCGCGCCGTACACTGCATCGCATTCTCGCCAAAGCAGATGACATGGGGTTTGATGTCAGCGCTGCATTTGAATACGAGTTCTTCTTGTTCAATGAGACGCCCAAATCCGTACGCGACAAAAACTACCAAAACTTAGAGCCGATGACACCTGGCAACTTCGGTTACTCGATGATTCGCAACACGACTCATGCAAGCCTCTATCACAGCTTGATGGAATTCTCTGAGCAGATGGATTTCCCAATCGAAGGTTTACATACCGAAACCGGCCCAGGTGTACTCGAGGCAGCTATCGCGGTGGATAACGCCAGCGATGCCGCCGATAAAGCGGCGCTGTTTAAGACCTTCACCAAAGTGTGGGCGCAGAACAACGATCTCATGGCGACGTTTATGGCCAAGTGGGCAAACGACTATCCTGGCCAGTCTGGCCATGTTCACCTCTCTCTACAGCACAAAGACGGCTCTGGCTCAGCGTTTTACGACCCCAGCCAAGCACATAATATGAGCGCAACCCAGCGCCACTTCCTGGCGGGTATGCAACGTTTAATGCCCGAAATGCTGGTCATGATGGCACAGACAGTCAATTCATACTCACGTCTGATTCCAGGTTTTTGGGCACCTACTGATGCCACTTGGGGCGTTGAAAATCGCACAACCGCACTGCGTGTCATCCCAGGCTCTGCCAAATCCCAACGTGTCGAATTCCGACTTGGCTCCGCCGATGCAAACCCCTACACCACACTGGCCGCGATTCTCGGCGCCGGTCTCTACGGGATTGAGCACAAACTAGAGCCCGAGGCTGAAGTGGTAGGTAATGCCTACGAGCAGCAACACCCGAGTTCGCTTTCTCTACCACCGTCTCTCAGCGCTGCCGCCTACGCACTGACCAAATCAGAAGCGGCACGTGAACTCTTTGGCAACGCTTTCGTCGATCACTACGCGGCAAGTCGCCAATGGGAGCAAAGACAGTTCAATCAGCACATCACTGATTGGGAACTGGCGCGCTACTTCGAAATCATCTAATCCCCCGGTGCAGTGCAACTGCACCGTAACTTTTACAGTGAAGAACACATTATGAGCAAAATACAGCAGACTATTTCGCCGATTGACGGCTCCGTCTACGTCAGCCGCGAGTTAGCGGGGGCACCACAAATTGAAACAACTCTGGCCAGTGCAGCAGCGGCTCAGACGCAGTGGAAAGCCAAGGGCATCGCCGAGCGCGCAGCCATCTGCAGCGCTATGGTCGATGCCTTTGTCGCCAAGAAAGAGGCGATCGGCGAGGAACTTGCCTGGATGATGGGCCGTCCTGTACGCTACGGCCAAGGTGAAGTCGCAGGCATGGAAGAGCGCGCGCGCCACATGATCGCGATCGCCGAGTCCTCACTGGCGACGCAACAGCTTGAAGAGAAGTCCGGCTTCACGCGCTACATCAAACGCGAAGCGCTCGGTGTGGTCTTTATTATCGCCCCGTGGAACTTCCCCTACCTCACAGCCATCAATGCCATTATGCCTGCCATCATGGCCGGCAACGCTGTTGTACTTAAGCACTCTGCGCAAACTCCACTGTGCGCCGAGCGCCTGGCAGAAGCCTTTGCCGAAGCGGGTCTACCCGAGGGTGTATTCCAATATCTCCACCTCTCTCACGACGATACCGCTAAGGTGATCCAGCATCCGAACACGGCTCACGTCTGCTTCACTGGCTCTGTGCCAGGGGGTGAAATTATTGAAAAAGCAGCCGCTGGTCGCTTCATCGGTGTAGGCCTAGAGCTCGGGGGCAAAGACCCCGCCTACATTCGCGCAGACATCGACTTGGACTACGCAGTAGAAACCGCTATTGACGGCGCCTTCTTCAACTCTGGACAATCGTGCTGTGGCATTGAGCGTATCTACGTTCACGAGAGTGTACACGATGAATTTATCACCCGTGCCAGCGCACTCATCCAGCAGTACCAACTCGGTCGCGCCGATGATCCAGAAACCACACTGGGCCCTATGGTTAAAGCCTCTGCCGCCGACTTTGTACGCGGCCAAATCAACGAAGCGCTCGCACAGGGTGCCATCGCACATATCGATGAAGCCAATTTCCCCATGAGCGCTGCTGGTACACCTTATTTAGCGCCGCAATTGTTGAGCAATGTCGACCACAGCATGCGCATCATGACCGAAGAGTCATTTGGCCCTGTTGTCGCGGTTCAAAAAGTCTCTGGCGACGATGAAGCTGTCGCACTGATGAATGACTCTGAGTTCGGCCTCACCGCCTCTATTTTCACAACAGATATCGACACCGGTATCGCATTGGGTGAACGCCTTGAAACAGGCACCTTCTTCATCAATCGCTGTGACTACTTAGATCCAGGCCTCGCCTGGACTGGTGTGAAAAACTCAGGCCGCGGCTGTACCTTATCCAGCATGGGATATGAACAACTGACTCGTCCTAAGTCATTCCATATCAAGCGCGCCATTTAAATACCAATAATTAAGGCGCTGTGAGCACAGCGCCAGTGAGACAAGTTCGCGTGTAACTTGCAGGAGTCATATATGTCTTACCAAAACCTTTCGGGCAACTGGAACTACCCCAACAAACTGCGCACCGGTGCCGGGCGCATCAGCGAGCTGGCCGCTTGCTGTAAAGAACTTGGAATGAGTGCCCCACTATTAATCACAGACCCGGGCCTGGCCAACTTACCTATGGTACAACAGGCAGTGGACAGCTGTGTCGATGACGGTTTGAACTGCGGCCTGTTTAGCAACATCAAAGGCAACCCCAATGGCCAAAACGTCATGGACGGGGTCGCGGCTTATCACGCGGGTAACCACGACGGCGTTATCGCTTTTGGCGGCGGCTCTGGTCTAGATGCAGCGAAGGCGGTTGCGCTTATGGTCGGCCAAACGCTGCCGCTGTGGAGCTTCGAAGATGTCGGCGACAACTGGCTCAATGTCATCGAAGAGGGTGTTGCACCTATCGTCGCGGTACCAACTACCGCCGGTACAGGCTCAGAAGTCGGACGCGCTTCTGTCATTACCGATGAGGATGCGCACGTCAAACGCATCATCTTCCACCCAAAAATGCTGCCAGAAATCGTTATCCTCGATCCTGAGCTCACTGTTGGCCTGCCGCCACACATCACTGCGGCCACAGGTATGGATGCGCTCTCGCACAACCTAGAGGCGCTGTGCTCTCCTTTCTATCACCCGCTGGCGGAAGGCATTGCGGTAGAGGGCATCCGCCTAGTTAAAGAGTATCTGCCAAGCGCCGTCGCGCAGGGCAGTGATATAGAGGCGCGCACGCAAATGCTTGTCGCTTCTATGATGGGCGCTACGGCTTTCCAAAAAGGGCTCGGCGGGATGCATGCGCTGGCACACCCACTCGGTGCGCTTTACGATGCTCACCACGGTATGCTTAACGCGATTTTGATGCCCTACGTCCTCAAGGCAAATCAGGAAGTCATCGCTGAACGCATCGAGCGCGCCGCTCGCTACATCGGCCTGCCCGACAGCAGCTTCGACGGTTTCCTCAATTGGGTGCTAGAGATTCGTCGCGACCTCAAGATCCCACACAGCTTGAGCGAAATAGACATCGACGATACTCGCGCAGAGCTAGTGGCTAAAATGGCCACACAGGATCCATCGGCCGGTGGCAACCCCATTACGTTCAGCGCCGAGCAGTACCAGCAGATCTTTAGCAACGCCGTCAACGGCACGCTCTAATCCCTCTGGGGGAGCTTGCTCCCCCTTCTCTACTCAAGTGAGATCCACATGATTATCGGCATTTTACAGTGCGACGATGTACAAAATCAGCTGCAGCCAACGTTTGGCAATTATCCGCATATGCTGCAACAGCTGCTGGGCACTGTCGACCCGGCACTCACGTTCAAGGTCTACGATGTCCGCGCAGACCAATACCCGCAAGAGATCGATGAATGCGATGCCTACATCAGTACGGGCAGCAAACACAGTGTGACAGATAGCGATCCCTGGATACAAAAGCTCATCGCCTTTGTCTCTGAGCTGGACAGTGCCCGCAAAAAATTTGCCGGTATCTGCTTTGGCCACCAGTTAATTGCCATGGCTTTAAAAGGCCAGGTCGCGCTCTCAGAAAAAGGCTGGGGCGCCGGTGTCGCCTTCAATCAGGTCAGCCAACAGCGCCCGTGGATGCAACCATACTCAGCTGGGCTTGATATTATCGTCAGTCACCAAGAGCAAATCAGCGAACTCCCTGCACGCTGCCAGGTCATTGCCGCTAGCAGCTTCTGCCCTGCCTTTATGATAGAGGTGGAGAACCACATGCTAGGGATTCAAGGGCACCCTGAGTGGTCGAAGGATTATTCGCGTGCACTCACTAACACACGCTTAGAGCGTATTCCAGCACAGCGTGTGCGCGAAGCTTTCTGCTCGCTCAACGCCAGCGTGGACTCTGAGCTACTGGGCCGCTGGATCGTCAATTTCTTTAAAGCAGCCTAGCTGCAAATCCCCTGCGCCCAGCCCATACGGTTTTGTAAGTGGTTACAGGTTAAGTGATGAGTCTGCAGGTAAAGGGGTATTAGCTACAGCGCAACGCTGTAGCTAATCTTGTGGCAATTGATTACCCGTTATCGCTATAGACTTGATTCGTCTCAGCGTACACCGGGGCCTTGAGCGGGATTTCGATAAAGAAGCATGTCCCTTTCCCCTCAGCGCTTTCCACCCAGATACGCCCACCGAGCACACTGGTTATAATATTGTGCACTATATTAAGTCCCAAACCTGTACCACCAGCACCGCGCTTAGTGGTAAAGAAAGGTTCGAAAATCTTATCGACGTTCGCACTTGGAATACCTTGGCCATTGTCCTTAAACGAAATCAGCACATTTTCTTTGACCAGTTGTGCATCGATGCGAATAACCCCCGCCTCACCGTCCGGATAACCGTGGGTCAAGGCATTGTTAGTCAAGTTAGTGACAACTTGTGAAAGCGAGCCCGGATAGCTATCTAACTTGATTCCCTCGGGGATGCTGTGCTCGAGCTGGTGCTGCTTATACGTAGGCGCCAACGTTGCCAGCAACTCCGTCACTATGGTCTGTAAATCAAAACCGCGTCGCTTTGAGCTGACTTGGTCTGCAGACACTTGTTTAAAGTTCTGCACCAAATCTGAAGCTGTTTCTAAGGTCCTGCCCATCAAAGTAACAGCCTCAGAGACACGAGAGACAAAGTGATCCAGTGCCGTCTTGGTCAGCTTGCCCTCAGCCAACATGGTCTCAACTTTTTCGCTCTCCATCGCCAGTGTAGAGTTGACCGTCACGCTGATACCAATCGGGGTGTTGATCTCGTGGGCTACACCGGCGACGAGACGACCGAGCGATGCCAGTTTTTCAGTCTCTACCAGGGATTGCTGCGCATAGGTTAAATCTTCAAAAGCCTTGGCCAGTTTCGTGTTACTTTCCTTGAGGCTCGCCGTGCGCTGAATGACCTTTTCCTCGAGTTCGTTGTTTAGCTCCGTCAGTTGCATTTCCGCCGCTTTAAGTGGCGATACATCGTGCCCAAAACCAATCATAAAGCGGATACTGTCACCGTCAAAGAATGGGGCAAAGCTCCACAGCAGCGTACTCACCTGGCCGCTGCTCTTGTGCATGGTAATCTCGGTACTCTCAATGCTTTGGTACTGCATCAAACGCTCGCGAATCTCACGCTGCTGTTCGCCCTCGCTAAAAATCACCGGCCAGTCTTGGCCAATGATTTCATCGCGGCGCAAGCCAGAAATAGCAGAACCTGCCGCGTTGATAGTATCAACCGTCAAATCTTTGTTGAGACAGCAGATAATAGTGTTTGAGTAGTTGATCACTGTCTTGGAAAAGTCGCGCTCGTAGGCCAGCTTTTCATTGGCCAGTTTACGCGCGTTGAACTCAGAAACCGTGCGCGTGCGCGCGAAGTTAAAGGCATCTGCAAGCTCATCTAACTCGTTAATCCGCTTGCGCTTAGCACGCCCTTCAAGCACCAGCGGCAAATCCACAGTATCCGGCGCAGACTTACGCACATAAGCGACGATCTTCTCGAGGTGGCGAATCACGATAAAGTGAACCAGCCCCAAAATAACCGCAGAGAGCAGCAGTGAAATAATAACCTGGCTGATGATGGCGAAGACGACCTTATCGATAATCCGCTCGTAGACCCCTTCAAGTCCAGCCAAGATTTCCAGCTGGCCGACTTTCGCCCCTTGGTATTCAAGGGTAAAGGTGCGCCCAAAGCTAGCGTCCTTAGGTTCGACCCCAACTTCAGAGAGAATAATATTGACGTTTTCTATCGTCTCGCGAATCCGAACGTACTGGATATCGGGGAACTCGAGAATACCCTCGATCTGCACGCCGATTTGCGCCTCGTTCAAATTCCACACGCTGACGGCAACGCTCTGGCCAAAGCTGGTGAAAATATTGTCGATGTTCTCGAGAATTTGCTCCCGATCGGCTTGGTACTCTTGGTACAAGCTATAACTGGTGGTGGAGAGCGCAAATACAAAGTTGCAGAGAATAATGTAGAACAGCAGTCTAAACGACAGCCCCTGCTTGGGTAAAAGACCACTTACTTTATTTCTAAAACTCGCCATAAATCAGCACCCTATCCTCAAACTCTAACGGGTAGTACAGTCAATAATTGACGATATACCAAAGATTCCATCTTAGACAATACGCGGTTGAGTCAGGAGGAGCGCCGTGTAAAGGCAACGTTGACTCGCTCGTGTATTCCTTAGTACGCACTAAGTTACAACGCAGATACTCAGCTGTAAGCGCGCAGCGCCCACGGCATTGGAGCTTAATATATCAAGTTACAAAGACTACAGCTACAGCAAAGCCCCCGTTTATTCAGCTGAGGTTAGGAATTAACAAAAACAACCCAATCAATCATCGCAGACGAAGGGATTAGCCCGTAAAATACCGCTATTGCCCACAGGTTATAAATAGAGCGACATGATCACAGTAACGCCCGGTGTCAAACTACACCTAGAAGACATCGAGTTTCATGCCATTCGCGCCCAGGGAGCCGGTGGACAGAATGTAAACAAAGTCTCCAGCGCTGTGCATTTACGCTTTGACATCCACCGCGCCCGCCTACCTGAGCACTGCAGAGAGCGCTTGCTGCAACTGAGTGATAGCCGCATCAGCAAAGAGGGGATTATTGTCATCAAAGCTCAGCTCTATCGCACCCGTGAGCAAAACCGCCAAGATGCCATTGAACGCCTGTCTACCTTGATTGCCAAAGCAGCTGTAACCGCCAAGAAGCGCCGCCCAACCAAACCAACCCGCAGCTCACAGCGAAAGCGTTTGGACAGCAAGAAAAAACACGGGCAAACCAAAGCCCTAAGATCCAAGCGCGTAGAGTAACAGCGTTAATCACAGACTTGGGATGATTGATGTTTTACCCTCGATTATCTAAGCTCTAGCCTCGACTTTGCCCTAAATATAAGAGAATCCGGCATGCAAAAAAACGCCCTCGCAGATAACCTAAGACTATTGTGTAGCTACAAAAAATCTATCTCAGAGGTATGCCGAGAACTGAACATCAACCGCCAGCAGTTCAACAAATACCTCGGCGCCAAAACGACGCCCTCAGGTAACAATCTACGCAAAATTTGCGACTATTTTGGGGTCGAAGAACACGAGATCACCTTGCCACACGAGGAGTTCGAAGCGCTGATCAAAGTGAAACCGCAACGTGCCAGCTCATCCGATGACCCTCTTTTTGACTGTCTAGATAAGCTGGGCTCTGACGGTACAGACCTCTCAAAGTATGTAGGTAATTACTTTATCTACTATTATTCGACCTCGTTTAACAACAGCATCCTCAAGAGTTACTGCTCTATTTACAAAGACGCTGAGCGCTACTATATAAAGTGGATAGAGCGTCTATCTAAAGAGGAAGCCTCCAGCCACAACGACTTCGTTTACAAAATCAAGGGGGTCGTCAACAGCTTAGGTAACCGTATCTTTATCAGCGGCTACGAACAAGTACTGCAGAACGAAATGGTACATATTACCCTCTACCCGACCTACAAAAACAAAGTCTCACTGCTCTCGGGTCTACTGCTTGGGGTATCAGGCACAGACTCGCGCGAGCCGGTGTGCCAGCGCGTTGTACTCAGTTATCTCGGCCAGGGTAATAATCATCGCAAAGCGATGAAGGAGTGCGGTATCTTCGATGCCGACAGCCCGCAAATCGATCCACAGATCCGCCGGCACATCGACAACCAATTGGCGCCAAACGAGCAAGTGCTATTCGCCAGGCCACTGTAAGGTTACGTCCCTCTCTACAGTGCGAGCCAAAGCACGCTATAGCGTGCGCGGGTAAATAAGCGTTTTACTAGTCGAGCAGCTAACTGCGCACCGTCAGTGCACTGTAGTCATCCAAGCTGTCGCGGCGATAAGGGATTTCGCGGCGCACCTCCTCGAGAAGCGCTTTATCAATGTCTATTTCTGCAAAGCGCTCAGCCGTTCCCAGTACTTGCGCACTGGCGCGGTCATCAACCCAAGGTGGGCACAGCACCGATTGGCCAAAGTGCTCACCGCTCTGATTGACGCTGATAAAATACACTTGATTTTCCAGTGCGCGAGCTACTACAAATTCCTTCCAACTGTGGAAGGATAGATCCCTTGCAAAAGCCACCGGATGAATGATGACATCAACCGCCAGCTCGGTGCTCAAGCGCCGCATCAGCTCGGGAAAACGCATGTCATAACAGATGACAATACCGGCTCGCACACCGTCGATTTCAAACACACTCAGGTGCTCTCCGCGAGTAAAGTACTTCAGCTCAGCGGCATCGCCGTACTGCGCCGTGTGGATTTTATCGTAGTGAGTCAGGTACTCACCACTGCGGTCAATGACGACCTGGCTGATAAAAAATGCCTCACCTTCTCGGCGCGGCATGCCGTAACACAGCGCCACGTTATGGCGTTTGCAAAACGCCGCGCAACGCTCAAAAGTCTCGCCGTATAACTCTTCGGCAAACTCGGCAACGCGCTGGAAGTTCTCATCGGAATACTCCATCGTCGACAACTCCGGCAACACAACCAAGTCGACCTCACGCGTCGCCAACTGTTGTGACAGTTTGGCAAGGGTATTATCTATATGCTGCAATTGCTCGAGGCGGGTGGCAATCGCGGGTATCTCAATTTGACAGGCAAGTATGCGCATCTGTGCCTCA
>JBMZCU010000017.1:0-22881 GCA_049613705.1 Pseudomonadales bacterium
TCGCGCGCTTCCTGCTCCAGCCGCTTCGCCTTCTGCTCGAGCCATGCAGAGTAGTTGCCCTCGTAGGGGATGCCGCGGCCGCGATCCAATTCGAGGATCCAGCCGGTGATCGAGTCGAGGAAGTAGCGGTCGTGGGTGATCGCAACAACGGTGCCTGGGTACTCTTGCAAGAAGCGCTCTATCCAAGCGATTGACTCGGCGTCCAAGTGGTTGGTCGGTTCGTCGAGTAGCAGCATGTCGGGCTTGTCGAGCAGTAGACGGCACAGCGCAACTCGGCGACGCTCACCACCAGAGAGGTGCTTAACTTCAGCGTCCCACGGAGGCAGGCGCATAGCATCGGCAGCGCGTTCAAGCTGTACGTCGAGGTTGTGGCCATCTTTAGCTTCGATCAGGTTCTCGTATTCAGCCTGTTTTTTAGCCAGCTCGTCAAAGTCGGCATCAGGTTCAGCGTAGGCGGCGTAAACAGCGTCTAAACCTGCCAGGGCTCCCTTAACATCAGCCACAGACTCTTCAACGACTTCGCGGACTGTTTTGGTGTCGTCAAGCTCTGGCTCCTGGGGAAGGTAACCGACATTAATGCCCGGCATCGGGCGCGCCTCGCCAATAATGTCGGTGTCTAAACCGGCCATGATTTTTAGCAGGGTCGATTTACCTGAACCGTTGAGGCCGAGTACACCGATCTTGGCACCGGGGAAGAATGAGAGGGAGATATCTTTGAGAATCTGGCGCTTTGGCGGCACTATCTTGCCGACGCGATTCATACTGTAAACGTATTGAGCCATCGTTGTTTGCCTGTGTAGAAAAGTGTTTGACGCTTAGGCCGCTGCGTTTTGCAGTGCGAAGCGCGATTGTAAATAGTTGATGATGTCACTGGACTCATACATCCATGTCACCTCACCATTGCTCTGTTCGATGCGCAGACAAGGGGCTTTTACCTTGCCGGTATGCTGCAGCAATTCATCGCGGTACTGAGCGTTATTTTTGCTGTCGCGCAATTCAATATTCAAAGACAGGCGCTTCATTTCACGGCGCACTTTCACGCAGAAAGGGCAGGCCTGAAATTGATAGAGGGCCAGTTTGGCTGTGGCGTTATCTACGCTTTGCTGTTCACTTTGTGAGCGCGTTACACCTTTAGGTGAAGTTAGAAAATCGATCGTCAGAATGATGCGGCCCAGAAGCCAGCGGATTAGTTTCATGGTTTACCCTGCATTATCTTGCTTGAAACAAACTTAGTTGCATGCGTATTGTGCTAAAAAATGCGCCATTTTAGCGCAATTGGGCAATTGGATAAATCTTTTCGTCAAGTATCCGTTGCTGAAAGAATCTAAGATCAATCCAAGTAAAAGATTTGGGTGGTATCAGGAAGCTGTAGTAGCTGTGTCGCGTAGCGCTTCTATGTATAATTCGCAGATCAAAAAATAATTAATCTTATGTCGCACTGCATCAGTGCCTCGCTCAAGCTAGAGGAATCAATATGTTTACAAAAGATATGAACATCCAGGATTACGATCAGGATCTGTGGGCTGCGATGCAGGCCGAGGAAGCTCGCCAAGAAGAGCACATTGAACTTATCGCCTCTGAGAACTACACCAGCCCTCGCGTGATGCAGGCGCAGGGTTCTGGGTTGACCAACAAATACGCCGAAGGTTACCCGGGCAAGCGCTACTACGGCGGTTGTGAGCACGTTGATGTGGTAGAGCAGTTGGCCATCGATCGCGCCAAAGAGTTGTTCAGTGCCAACTACGCCAACGTGCAGCCGCACTCTGGATCTCAGGCAAACGCCGCTGTCTACATGGCACTGTGTAAGCCTGGGGACACTATCTTAGGTATGAGCTTGGCACACGGTGGTCACCTCACGCACGGTGCAACGGTTTCATTCTCTGGCCGTATCTACAACGCAGTACAGTATGGCTTGCACCCAGAGACAGGTGAAATTGACTACGCTGATGTTGAGCGTCTGGCGCAAGAGCACAAGCCTAAAATGATAGTGGCTGGTTTCTCTGCCTATTCACAGGTTGTCGACTGGCAGCGTTTCCGCGATATTGCGGACAAAGTGGGCGCGTACTTATTTGTTGATATGGCACACGTGGCAGGTTTGGTTGCTGCAGGTGTTTATCCATCGCCAGTGCCTTTCGCTGATGTAGTGACGACCACAACCCATAAAACGCTGGGCGGACCACGCGGTGGCTTGATCTTAGGTAATCCAAGTGAAGAGCTGCAGAAGAAGCTGGATTTCGCTGTTTTCCCTGAGTCACAGGGCGGCCCATTGATGCACATCATCGCTGCTAAAGCGGTCTGCTTCAAAGAGGCGCTGGAACCGGGTTATGCCGAGTACCAAAAGCAAGTTGTGCTCAATGCTAAGAAAATGGCCGAAGTCTTTATCGAGCGCGGCATTAACATCGTTTCAGGCGGCACTGAAAACCACTTGTTCCTGGTTGATTTGATCGGCAAGGATTACTCGGGTAAGGACGCTGATGCAGCGCTGGGTCGCGCGAATATCACCGTTAACAAGAACTCTGTGCCAAATGACCCGCGCTCACCGTTTGTCACTTCTGGTTTGCGTATAGGTTCACCGGCGATTACGCGTCGCGGCTTTAAAGAGGCCGAAGCTGCACAGCTGACACACTGGGTTTGTGATGTTCTAGACAACATGGGTGATGCCAGTGTCGAAGAGCGTGTTAAGCAGCAAGTGATTGAATTGTGCAAAGGCTTGCCTGTTTATAAATAAGCTTTCGCGTGCAGGGAAAAATCACCTCTTATGAGGTGATTTTTTTTGCCTGGGCAAAAAAAATGGAATTTCTTATAGGAAAATTTTTCCCCTTGAGTAAATAAGCACTAGACTTTAGTAGGTAGTAAATCTATCATTTATCCCAAATTTCACTAACATTAACATAAGATTAATGAAAGTGGGGTTTCGATAATAACTAAAAAATTGTGGTGATACTTCTATGAACAAAATACAGCAGGGTCTTTCTCTTTTGATGCTCTCTGCAAGCGTTAACGCTGTAGCTGCCGAAGAACAAGGCGGTTTCAGTGCGACGATTGCGGGTATCAGTAGCAGTGTGGATGGCTTCTTTAATGATTATCTGGGTTGGTTTGCCGGATATATCTTTACCAGCGTACCCGTTGGTGGGGCTAACTTTCCTGTCATCGTAGGCTGGTTGCTTCTTGCAGCGGCAATTTTCACAGTCTACTTTGGCTTCATTCAATTCCGCCGCGCGGGTCTAGCAGTAGACATTGTCCGCGGTAAATACTCCGATCCCAACCAGAAAGAAGACGGTGAGGTCTCTCACTTCCAGGCGTTGACGACAGCGCTTTCAGGTACGGTTGGTCTAGGTAATATTGCAGGTGTAGGTGCAGCGCTGGCCATCGGTGGCCCTGGTGCGACATTCTGGATGATCCTCTGTGGTCTTCTGGGCATGGCATCTAAGTTCTGCGAATGTACGCTAGGTGTTAAATACCGTGCAATTTTGCCTTCAGGTGCTGTTTCTGGTGGTCCAATGTACTACCTGCGCGATGGCATGGCTGAAATTGGCATGGGCGGTTTCGGTAAAGTACTGGCCGTTGGTTTCGCGCTGATGTGTATCTTGGGCTCTTTTGGTGGCGGTAACATGTTCCAGGCCAACCAAGCGCACGCGATGCTGACTTACGCATTCGATGTACCTGCTGAATACGGTGTGATTACCGGTCTAGTACTAGCTGCGCTAGTATTCTCTGTAATCGTTGGCGGCATGCCTTCAATCGCCTCTGTAACAGAGCGTGTTGTTCCTTGGATGGCTGTGCTGTACGTCGGTATGTCTCTAGTTGTTATCCTCTCTAACATCGACATGGTTGGCGCGGCATTCAGCGCGATCTTCGAAGGTGCCTTCACAGGTGCAGGTGTTGCAGGTGGTGTGATTGGTGCTCTGATCCAGGGTCTTAAGCGTGCGACTTTCTCCAACGAAGCCGGTATCGGTTCTGCAGCGATCGCTCACTCAGCGGTTAAGACAAAAGAGCCAGCGACTGAAGGTCTGGTTTCTCTGCTTGAGCCTTTCATCGATACTGTTGTTATCTGCACAATGACAGCTCTTGTTATCACTATCGCAGGTCTGAACGTTGCTCCATTCCCAGGTGACGGCCTAACAGGTGTTACACTGACAGCGGCTTCATTCACGCAGACAGCTGGTTTCTTCAAGTACCTGCTTGCACTGGCGGTTATCCTGTTCGCTTTCTCGACTATGATCTCTTGGTCTTACTACGGTCTGAAAGCTTGGACTTTCCTCTTCGGTGAGGGCAGCGGTGCCGAGATGTTCTTCAAAGTTATCTTCTGCATCTTCGTAGTAGTTGGCGCGACTATCCAGTTCGGCGCGGTTATCGACTTCTCTGATGCTGCGATCTTTGCAATGTCTATCTTCAACATTGCCGGTCTGTACTTCTTGATGCCTATCGTTAAGCGCGAGCTGGCTTCATTTATCGCCCGTGTATACTCTGGCGAAATCAAGCGTTACGACAGCTAAGCTGTTAGCGCTTCCCGCAGCCCCCTCGGGGCTGCGGTGTTCTTCCTTTTCCCCGCTTCTTTCTTCTCAAATACTTAAAAATCAAACAATTGCCTGTTGTTTTTTTGCTCTCCAAACGTTAGTGTTTTAGCGTGCCTAGAAAGTAGTCACACGCTTGGCGTTTCATTTAAGCCCAGCTTTGTAATCGTGTACCAAGATTTGATGGATGCAATCTTATGTCGGACAGTGGCAGCTACTTTATTAATCTCGAGCAACACCTAATACAGGACGGTCCTAAGTTTAGATCCCACAGTCTGGTGGTTGATCAGGAGCAGGCGTGGCTCAAACCGACTTTGAGCTCAATGATGTTTTGTGTGATTTACATCGTGGTGGGCTTCTTTTTGGTCACACTGGCAGGTTATATCTACTATCGCTCCCAGCAGTTGGATCTCGCGATTTTTGTCGGCGGTTTTGGTGTCGCGATTGCAACCTTTGGTTTGACTCTCATCCAACCTTTTTTAATTCGCGCCACGTTTGATAAGCAGAAGTCAGTGTTCAACAATAGCAGTGACCGCAAAGTAAAACTCGACAATATTTTATCGCTGCAAATTAACAATAAAATCGTCAAGCGTAAGCAGGGGCTTAACTACCCCTGTTACGAGCTCAACATGCTGACTAAAAACGGGCGGCGTATCAATATCATGAATCACAACGATCTACCGCAATTGCAACGAGACGCGCAGTTACTTGGGCATTTTTTAAATGTGGATGTGCAAGACCTACAGCGAGAGATCACTTTTTAAATAGGTGGCTAATGTTTGTCTCGCACGGTGAGTTTGTTATTGAGTTAAAAGCGGATTACCTCAGGGTTGATGCCTGTGGCCCATTCAATCAAGAAGCCGTAGAGCACTATGCAGCACAGATAGAGCAGCTGCACGCGCAGCTACCTGCGCGCTGGGGGCAGCTCAATGTAATGCACGATAACTGTCTCTATACCCCACAGGCGCAACGAGTGTTAAACGAACTTACGCAGCGTCGCGTGGCGCTTGGTTTGTGTTGCCTTGCATTTGTTATCCCAGGCCTTAACAGCAAAGGTTTCATGCACCAGCAGTTGGAGGATAGCTACGCCAACAGTGCCGTGGAATACGCCTTTTTTGATGACGTTGTAAGTGCGCAGCAGTGGTTGGAGCAGCACCTGCTCACACAGTGATGCTGAGAAGCTATACCTTCACTGAGATAACTGAGGTACAATAGCGCGTTTGATCGCCGCGGCGGTTTTTCTAACGCTCTTTACTACGGGAAATCTCAATGCATTGTCCATTTTGCAGTGATGTAGACACAAAAGTTGTCGACTCTCGACTGGTTGCCGATGGGCAGCAGGTACGCAGGCGCCGCGAGTGCGCCGTGTGTCACGAGCGCTATACTACCTATGAGATTGCAGAGCTTCTCATGCCCAGGCTGATCAAGTCTGATGGCTCCACCCAACCCTTCGATGAAAACAAACTGCGCAGCGGTATTCAGCGTGCGCTAGAAAAGCGCCCGGTGGGTGTCGAAGAACTCGAGTCGGCGATTAACAGAATTAAACAGCGAGTGCGTGCCTCAGGTGATCGTGAAGTGCCGGCGCGCCTACTGGGTGAAGAAGTTATGGCTGAGCTTCGCAAGCTCGATCAGGTCGCTTTTGTTCGTTTTGCCTCTGTCTATCGCAGCTTCAAAGATGTCAATGAATTCAAGGCAGAGATAGACCGCCTCTCCAGCGATGAGAGTGCGGGCGAGTAAATGAATCATTTTAGCAGTACCGACTACCGGCATATGGCTATGGCGATACGCGAGGCCGCACGTGGGCAGTATACGACGTCACCGAACCCCAATGTCGGCTGTGTACTCGCGCGTGATGATGAGGTTGTTGCCACAGGATATCACCACTGTGCCGGTGAGGGGCACGCTGAAGTCAATGCCTTGGCCAAAGTGGCGTCAGCAAAAGGTTTGACGGCCTATGTTACTTTGGAGCCCTGCTCCCACTACGGACGCACTGGCCCCTGTGCGCTAGCGCTGATAGAGGCCGGCGTGAGCCGCGTTGTCTGTGCGATGCAAGATCCCAACCCTCAGGTGGCCGGTCGCGGCATTGCGATGCTTCGAGAAGCTGCAGTGCGTGTCGATGTCGGCTTGCTTGAAGAGGAAGCAAAAAAACTCAACCCCGGTTTTATAAAGCGCATGCGCAGCGCTCTGCCTCACGTCACAGTAAAAATGGCGATGAGTATCGATGGGCGCACGGCGATGCGCAGTGGTGAGTCACAGTGGATTACAGGCCCTCAAGCGCGCAGTGACGTTCAGCGTCTACGCGCGCGCAGCTGCGCTATCGTTACCGGGATAAGCTCTATCTTAGAAGATGACTCATCACTTACTGTGCGCGAAACGCAGCTTGGGCTGGACAATGCTGCCGATGTTGCCTCACGTCAGCCATTGCGAGTGGTGTTAGACCCCGCAAATCGTCTACCTGAGCACGCCAAAATATTACAGCAGCCCGGGCGCACTTTGCGCGTCGTCGCCGATAGTCAGTACGCCGATAGCGAGGGCGTTGTCAGTTTGCCAGGTGCTGATGGACGCATCGATTTAGAGGGGCTATTGCACTATCTTGCAGAGCGCGAGCAGTGCAACAATGTGTTAATTGAAGCTGGTGCAACGCTCAGTGGCAGTATCGTCAGCCAGGGGTTGTTTGATCAGCTCTATCTGTATGTTGCGCCGACGTTACTGGGTAGCGATGCGCGCCCTCTTTTTGAAATGCCTTTGACGCAGATGGCGCAGCAGCGCCGCCTGCGTCTGATTGAACAGCGCGCAGTCGGCGATGATATACGCTACATCTACTGCGCCAGCGAATAACGTATCCAGATAATAGCAGTGCCCAAGGCACTAACAGTGTGAGAGATAATCATGGAGCTCAACAGCCCCCAGGAAATAATTGAGGATATCCGTCAAGGTAAGATGGTTATTCTGATGGATGATGAAGATCGTGAGAACGAGGGAGATCTGGTCATCGCCGCTGAAATGGTGCGCGCCGAAGATATCAACTTTATGGCGACCCATGCTCGAGGTTTGATTTGCTTGACCTTGACGCAGGAGCGCTGTAAGCAGCTAGACCTGCCATTAATGGTTCAGAGCAATGGGGCGGCTTTTGCGACTAACTTCACGCTTTCTATTGAGGCGGCAAGTGGAGTGACAACCGGGATTTCGGCGGCGGACAGAGCGCATACCGTACGTGTTGCTGTGCGCGGCGACGCCAAGCCTGATGATATTGTACAGCCAGGTCATATTTTTCCATTGATGGCACAGCCAGGTGGCGTACTGCGCCGCGCAGGGCATACCGAAGCTGGTTGCGACCTGGCGCGTTTAGCGGGCATGACACCTGCATCTGCGATCGTTGAGATCATGAATGAAGACGGCTCGATGGCGCGCCGTCCAGATCTGGAAAAGTTCGCTGAAAAGCATCAACTCAAGATAGGTACGATCGCGGATTTGATCCACTATCGGACCACGAATGAACACACGGTTGAGCGTGTAGAAGAGAGCAAGCTAGAGACAGATTTCGGCACTTTTACATGTATCTCCTACAGCGATTCTATCCAAAACGTTACCCACCTTGCATTCGTCAAGGGGGATATCGATGAGGCCACGCCGACTTTAGTGCGCGTACAAATGCGCGGTGATGAACTGCGTGACATGGTTGGCTTAGGCGAGGAGAAGCACTGGAATCTACGCAGTGCACTCAAGCGCGTTGCACAGGAGGGCAGTGGTGTTGTACTGCTGCTTGACAGTGGCCAGCGCGAAGACCTCTCCGCGTCTTTGGAGCGAATTCTAGCAAGACCGACTAGCCGCCCGGCACCTGCAAATTACAGCTCGTCAGGGGCTTATTTGACAGTGGGTACAGGCTCGCAGATTCTGCGCGACTTAAATGTCGGAAAAATGAAGTTAATGAGCTCGCAAATCAAGTTTAATGCGATTTCTGGATTTGATTTGGAAATTAGCGAGTACATTAGCTGCGCATAATGTTTCGGCTCGCAAGCTCCACCGCCTTGTCGAGCCACTCAGATGCTAATGCGGTGGATATGTTAACCATAGAGGCAAGATTAAGTGACTGAAGAAAACGCCAGTAAGCCGGCCAAGGCGAAAAAAGCGTCAAAGACTGAGCAGCGCCGTGCGGCGCGTAACTTTGCTGTGCAGGCGGTTTATTCCTGGCAGCTGGCCGGGCAGGCGATCAATGAATTAGAAGCCAGCTTTCGCGTCGATTACGACATGTCGCAGACAGATATTAAGCTGTTTAGTGATCTGCTGCGCGGCGTGAGTAGCAATGCGAGCGAGCTGGATAAGGCGTATGCGCCTTTCCTTGATCGTGCGCTGGAAGACCTAGATCCCATTGAATTGGCGATTTTGCGTATCGGCAGCTATGAACTCATGCACCGTATCGATGTGCCCTACAAAGTGGCGATCAACGAGAGTGTCGACCTTGCCAAGATCTTTGGTGCCTCTGAAAGCCACAAGTACGTCAACGGTGTACTCGATAAGCTGGCACAGCGCGTACGTATGGTCGAAATCCGCGCACTGCGCGAAAAAGGCGCTAAGTAGTCCTTTTAGCCCATGGATGAGTTTTCTCTCATAGAGCGCTACTTTTCACAGCCCGCCGCAGCGCAGAGTGCGCAGCGTTTGGCGCTGGGTATTGGCGATGACTGTGCGCTAATTTCCCTGCCAGAGCAGTGCGATTTGGTGTTCTCCATCGACACTATGGTGGAGTCGGTGCACTTCCCTGAGGATGCTGAGCCTGAGAACGTGGCCTGGCGCTTGCTGGGTGCATCTGTCAGCGACCTCGCGGCGATGGGGGCACGCGCGCACAGTTTTACCCTGGCGCTGACCCTACCGCAGCGTGATGAGCTTTGGCTGGAAGGGTTTAGCCGTGGTTTGTTCGATGCTGCAAAGCGCTATGACATAGCCCTGGCTGGCGGAGATACAACGCGTGGGCCACTGACACTCAGTGCTCAAGTCCAGGGAGTTGTACCCCGGGGTGAGGCGCTACTGCGAAGCGGTGCCGGCACTGGCGATGGGATTTATGTAACAGGGTGTTTGGGAGATTCGCGCGCCGGGCTCTCGCTCTTGGCAAGCGCTGTATCTAATGCCCACCAATCCTATTTGCTCGAGCGCTATTACAGGCCAGCGCCGCGCTTGCAAAGCGGTGAGTTTATTCGCCCCTTCGCCAGTGCCTGTATTGATGTGTCTGACGGCCTGCTTGCTGATCTGGGGCATATTTTGAAGCGCTCGGGCTGTGGCGCTGTCCTCTACGCTGATAAATTACCGCTGTCAGCGGCGCTGTTAGCTACCAATCCCACTAGTGCTATCGATTGGGCGCTCAGTGGTGGAGAGGACTTCGAACTCTGCTTTTGTGTCCCTGCAGAGCAGCGAGCCGCGTTTGAGCAGGCGTCCATATCCCAGGCTGTGAATATCACGGGGATAGGTGAGATAACCTCAGAGGCTGGCATTGTGTTGCATCGCGATGGCATGGCGACAAACGTAGTTCCCTCTGGGTACAAACATTTTGAAGGTTGACGTGAATACATTAGAAAAGCTCCGAGCAAAACTGCACCCAAGGTTACAAGATCCAGTTCACGCACTGGCGTTTGGCTTGGGCAGCGGCCTGGCAAAAAAAGCGCCGGGCACATTTGGCACACTGGCGGCAGTCCCTATTTTTTTGCTGATGTCTTGGCTACCGCTGTGGCTCTACATTATTTTGGTCATCGCAGCTTGTACTTACGGTGTGCATTTGTGCGGTAAGACAGCGAGCGACCTCAAGGTACATGATCACCCTGGGATAGTGTGGGATGAGTTTGCAGGTTTTTGGATTACCATGATCGCAATACCTGTCAGTTTCACCACTGTTGTGTTAGGTTTCGTTCTCTTTCGTTTTTTTGATATTCTAAAGCCTTGGCCCATCGATTGGATCGACCGCAGAGTTGGCGGGGGATTAGGTATTATGCTCGATGATATAGTGGCAGGTTTGATGGCGCTGGGTTGTCTGCATTTGATTAATTATTTTTTGCTGTAGCAACAGCGCAGGTTGTGAGGTTTTAACGTGGCAGTTAAATTTATTGCCGATTCAAAGCTACCCATGCCTATGGGCACCTTTAACATGGTGGGCTTTGAAGATACGAACACGGGTAAAGAGCACGTTGCTCTCGTCTATGGCGATGTCTCAGGAGATGAGCCAGTACTGATGCGTCTACACTCAGAGTGCCTCACCGGAGATGCGCTCTTTAGTTTACGCTGTGATTGTGGATTTCAGTTGCAGGAAGCGCTCAAAAGAATCGCTGAGCGCGGTCGCGGAGTACTGCTCTACTTGCGCCAGGAAGGGCGGGGTATCGGCTTACTCAACAAAATTAAAGCTTATCACTTGCAGGACCAAGGTGCGGATACTGTCGAGGCAAACGAGCGCCTTGGTTTTGATGCTGACCAGCGCGAATACAGTATGTGCCAGCCGATGTTGGACCACTTAAATATCGCCAGTGTTGAGTTGATGACTAACAATCCGCGTAAAGTGGCGGCGCTGCAAAGTTTTGGCGTCAATGTATCCGCCCGGGTACCGCTGCAGGTCGGCAAGAACAGCCATAATGAAAATTACTTGGCGACCAAAATGGGTAAGCTTGGGCACATGATGAGCGAGCAGCACTTTAACGCACCAGAGTCCGAGTAAATACTCACCGCTCTCCCTCCAAAAAAAGTGGCGATAAACCTCAATTAAGGCGTTTATCGCTCAGCTCAAAAGCGTGCTAACTAGCGCACTGATTCCTGTACTATCGAGCCCACACTGTGCGAGTTGCTGCTCTTTAGTGGCGTGTCCAATCCAGCGATCGGGGACACCTAGCGCAGTGATGCGTACATTTTTAGGTGCTAGATATTCCATCACGGCGCTGCCTGCTCCGCCAGTTACCGCATGATCTTCTAGCGTAATAAAGTGGCTGTGGTTTTCACAAAGCGCATCGAGCAGTGTTTCATCGAGCGGCTTGACGAAGCGCATATCGACTAAGCTTAAGTCCCACTGTTCAGCGCAGGTACGAGCACTTTCCAACAGCGGTCCAAAATTGAGTATCACGATCTTCGAAGCGCCGGTGCGCAGTAAATTGGCGCGCCCAATCTCCAAGCTGTCGTCGCTGCTGAACTGTGTGTGCAAGGTGTCGCCACCGCGCGGGTAGCGCACTGCGGCAGGGCCGTTATAGTGGTAGCCAGTGTTGAGCATCAATTTGAGCTCGCGACGATCGCTCGGCGTCATGATCAAACTATCTGGAATGCAGCGCAGCGCTGCAATATCGTAGAGTCCGGCGTGGGTTGAACCGTCTTGGCCGACGAGTCCTGCGCGATCTATTGCCAGCAGGACATCAAGCTTTTGCAGCGCAATGTCGTGGATGTATTGATCGTAGGCGCGCTGTAAAAAAGTTGAATAGATCGCAACCACAGGTTTGAGGCCTGCACACGCGAGGCCGGCGGCAAAGGTTAGCGCATGTTGCTCGGCAATAGCGACGTCGAAAAAGCGCTCGGGGTATTGCTGGGCAAAACGAACGAGATCAGAGCCCTCTTTCATTGCGGGAGTGATTGCAACGCACCGGGTATCCCGCTCTGCCATCTCACAGGCCCAGTGACCAAAACTGTTGGCAAAGCTGGGTAGTTTAGGCTTTTTCGCCTGTCCGATAGGGGCGATTTTATCTATTGCGTGATAGCCGACAGGGTCCGATTCAGCGGGTAAAAAACCTTTACCCTTACGGGTGCTTAAATGCAGAAATTGAGGTCCAGCTCTGTTCAGTAACGTCTCTAATGTTGAGAGCAGTAGCGGGATATCGTGACCATCTATGGGGCCGGTGTAATCGAAAGCGAGCGCCTCGAACAGCGCGGTGTTGGCAAGCCCCGCTTCGGACTTGAGCTTGCTCGCCAGATAATTCGCCAAGCCTCCCTCGCTGTGCGAGATTGACATCTCATTGTCATTGAGGATGACCAGCATATCTGCTTTGACGTGAGAGGCGTGGTTGAGCGCTTCAAAGGCAAGACCGGCGGTGAGAGCGCCATCGCCGATAACAGCGACGCTCTTGCGTTTATCACCTTTGAGACGGCTAGCGATGGCCATCCCCAGCGCTGCGCTAATTGAAGTGCTTGAGTGGCCGGTACCGAAGTCATCGTACTCACTCTCGTTGCGATCTGGGAAGGGGTGTAGCCCGTCTTGTAGGCGAATACTTAACATTTTATCGCCACGCCCGGTGAGTATTTTGTGAGGGTAGCTCTGGTGACCGACATCCCACACTAGATAATCGCGCGGTGTATCCAGTAGGTAGTGCAGGGCAATTGTCAGCTCAACGACACCTAGCCCACCGCCAAAGTGGCCACCTGTCTGCCCGACACTGTAGAGAAGAAAATGGCGAAGTTGACGCGCTAATTCAGGTAGCTCTGCAGGGGCTAGTGCCCGCAGCTTTTCCGGCGTGGGTACGCGCTTTAGTAGAGGCGTATCAGGTGCAACAGTGGGTATTTCATTGAACATCAGTGGTCGCGCTCAATGATATAGCGGGCTAGCTCTGCCAATATTGCTGCATTTTTACCCAGCGGTTCCAGGGCTGTAACTGCGTCATCCACTAATAGTTGAGCCTTGTGGCGCGCGCCGTCTAACCCCAGTAGCGATACGTAGGTGGGTTTATCGCTCTCGAGATCGGAGCCCTGTGGTTTTCCTAGAGTCTGGGTGTCTGAGGTGATGTCGATGATGTCATCGTGAACTTGAAAAGCTAGACCGATTGCAGCGGCGTAGCGGCGTAACCCAGTGACGATAAGGTGATCGGTATCATTGGCGCAACTGAGAATCCCCAATTCCACAGACGCACTGAGCAGGGCACCCGTCTTCGCTCTGTGCATGCTTTGAAGTTGTTCTAGAGTCAGTGGTTGGCCGACGTGCGAGAGGTCGAAAGCCTGGCCTGCAACCATACCCCTATCTCCCGCTGCGGTGCTCAGTGCGCTGATCATTTTCAGCTTACGCTGGCTGTCAAATGCATAATCTTCGGCGCTGAGCCACTCGAAAGCAATACACTGCAGAGCGTCGCCCGCCAAGATTGCGGTTGCTTCATCAAAAGCGATGTGACAGGTGGGCTGGCCGCGGCGCAAGTCGTCATCGTCCATCGCGGGTAGATCGTCGTGCACGAGTGAGTAACTGTGCAGGCACTCGATTGCAGCGGCCGGAGCGTCAGCGTGCTCTAGAGAACCTCCCAGTGCCTGGTTGACTAAGTAGACCAAGCATGGGCGTACGCGCTTGCCACCATTGAATACACTGTGGCGCATTGCTGCCTGTAACTGTGGCTCGATGCAGGTGTGAGAGAGACGGGCCTCGAGCTGGCTTTCAAGACGCTGTCGATACACGCTGAGGTGAGTTTTCAGTGACACCTTATTTAACCTCTAGCTCAGCGCTATGAAATTCGCCATCGCGCTCACTGAGCAATTGAATTTTTTGCTCGGCCTCGTCGAGAATCTGCTGGCAATCACGCGATAATTTGACGCCTTGCTCGAAAGCTTTGAGCGAGTCGTTGAGGCTTAGATCCCCCTGCTCCATCTGGGTTACGAGGTTTTCAAGATCGTTTAGAGACTGTTCGAAAGAGTCATTTTTTTTGCTTGTCGCCATGGTTGTATCCTAGAGAATTGGTCGCCTGCTCGCATTTTGCGCTCTATTTTAAGGGGGAAGTGTCAACTAATGCAAAGCAAAGGTTCAATGTGTGGCAAGATCGGCCGACATACAATAGTGGATCTTATTCAAGGGACGAAAGAGGCGGTTCATATAGGCAAAACCCATCAGCCGCGCTGGCGGCAAATGGCGTTGATTACACTGGGCTGAGCCTTAGTAAGGCAGCGATAACCACATTCGGTTAAGCGCTGTGGAGCTATCTGGATCAAATGACCGAAAAAGGAAAGACAGCTGGCTAGCTTGTTTATAAAACAGAGCATTAGCGCTAAATAAGGTCTATTCTCTATACAGGGGAAACGGCGACAAAGGCGCCGTATAAATTAGAAAAAGATGATTAATTCTAGGATTTTCACAAAGTTAATTTTAGAATCGACGAATTAGTAACCGGGTGACGGGTAATATAGCCCTTTAGTTCGACGTTTGGGTTATCAGAGGAGATACGTGTGGATATAGCGACGCTCATTGGCATTTTAGGCGCGTTTGGTATTGTGGTAGCTGCGATGGCGACAGGTGGTGATGTAGGGGTTTTTATCAACACTCCCTCACTGCTGATCGTTATCGGTGGATCAACCTTTGTTGTCTTGATCAAATTCACACTGGGGCAGTTCCTCGGTATCGGTAAAATCATGGGTAAGGCCTTCATGTTTAAGTCCGTGAAGACCGAAGACATTATCGCAGAGACCGTTGATCTGGCTGATGCTGCGCGAAAGGGCGGACTGCTCTCGCTGGAAGATAAAACCGTGAGCACGGAGTTTATGAATCGCGGTATACAGCTGTTGGTGGATGGCCACGACCCCGATGTAGTTAAAACCCTGCTCAACAAAGAAAAGGGGCTGACAACGGATCGTCATACATTTTCTATTGGTATCTTTAAAGCGCTGGGGGATGTTGGCCCTGCGATGGGGATGATCGGTACTCTGGTCGGTCTGGTACAGATGCTTTCGAACATGAGTGACCCTAAATCGATTGGTCCTGCGATGGCGGTTGCACTATTGACGACCATGTACGGCGCAATGTTGGCAACCATGTTTGCACTGCCGATTGCCGATAAGCTGGAAGTGCGAAAAGGCGAAGAGGAACTCAACCAGTCGCTGATTATCGATGGCTTGCTGGCGATTCAAGCCGGTCAAAACCCGCGTGTAATTGAGCAGATGCTGCGCAACTACCTACCGGAAAAGAGCCGACCAGCAGATGAGTAAGCTCCGTTTTTTACCGCGTGAGAGGGTGCCGTCATGAGTGATGAAGAAGAAAAATGTCCTCCCTGTGAACCGGGGCTACCGGCGTGGCTAGCAACTTTCGGCGACTTGATGTCGCTGCTGATGTGCTTCTTTGTACTGCTGCTGTCCTTTTCGGAGATGGATGTTCTCAAATTTAAGCAGCTGGCGGGCTCAATGCGCGAGGCTTTTGGTGTACAGAACCAGATTAAAGTAGAAGATGTCCCCAAGGGCACCTCGATCATTGCGCAGGAGTTTAGCCCTGGACGACCGGAGCCGACGCCGCTCAATGAGGTGCGGCAAATGACGGTCAATAATGATATGAACACTCTGGATATCCGCTCTGAACAAGGTGAGTCAGATATCCTAGATTCGCTGCAGGGTGAGGCCGAACAGAAGAAGGAAGAAGAGGCCAAAGAGCAGGCTAAAAAAGAGGCGATTCAGTTTGCAGCGGTGCTCAGTCAGGAGATCGATGAGGGCAGTGTTGAGATCGAAACGGATGGCAAGAAAATCATTATCCGGGTGCAAGAGAAGGGCTCTTTTGTATCAGGCTCTGCCAAACTGCGCGATGAATATATCCCCGTGATAGCCAAAATCCGCGATTTACTGCTTAAAATTAAGGGCAAGATCAGCATTGAAGGGCACACAGATAACATCCCCTCCGATGGCCGAGTCTATGTCTCTAACTGGGATCTATCGGCAGCGCGTGCGCTCGCAGTGGCGAATGAAATTTTTGCCGATACCCGGATTAGGCAGAAGAAATTTGAAATCGTCGGTCGCGCAGATTCACGCCCGCTCGTGCCTAACAATACAGCGGCGAATCGTGCAATCAACCGCCGTGTGGAAATCATTGTCGAGCGTGGTAAAGACAATGAAAAGATAGATCGGATCAAAGTTAAGGAAGCGACAGATACCGAAGGGCGGGACTTGGATCGCGAAGAGATCTTCTAGCCGTTCAACGTGCACTGAAAAATGCCACAGCTGTGGCATTTTTTGTGCCTGTTTGAGCGCTGCTCAGAGCGCTTTCGTACCGCGGGTAAAGTTACTACAGCACTGGGTGAAGGCGTCGCGATAGGATGCCGCTAGCTGCGCCCACTGAAAAGGCATATGCGGTACGCTTAACTCACCTGCAAGGCGCTGGCTGCGCTGAGTGATAATGCGCTGGGCAGCGTTTTCTCCCTCACACAAAGTGTTTTTACTTCCCTCATACAAATAGGCGTCACTGAAAAGCTCTGGGTATACCAGGCGCTTAGGCAGGCAGGGGATGCAGCCGAGTTGGACTGCCTCAAGCACGGACAGTCCCTGGAACTCGTGTAGCGCGGTCGAGAGAAAAATATCACTACAACTGAGCCACTGACGATACTGCGCTTGGCTCTGGGCGAAACCGAATTGATCAATGCGATGACCAAAGTGGCGTTGTAGCTGCTCGAACTGATCCGGCGAGTGGCGAAATTGCTGCCCGAGGATGCACAGTCTATAGTCGACTCCCTTCTTTTCGAGTGCTTCTACGGTGGCCAGTAGCTCGCCAGGGCCTTTATCGTATTCCCAGCGGGCCGCCCAGCTAATGAGCAGGGGGCGCTCAGTGAGCGGTGTGCCCGCATAGCGTTGCCAAGGTATCTCTGCGTGTTCACTCTGGGTCGCATTGGCCAGAGGCACGGGTAGGACATGGCTGTTTTCACGCAGCTGAGTAAGGCAGTTACTGGGGACTTGGTCGGGCAGCTTTTTAAGCAGTTTGGCAGCCCCTGAGAGAAAACTATCGCGGTTGTAGTGACTGTTAAAAGCGATAAAGTCTGCACACAGCGCAGTGTAAATGTTCAGGATCTGCGGTTCGACACCTGCTCTTGCCTGTGCCTCTAAAGGGTAGGCAAATTGATTTTCGTGAAAGTAAACTAACGTGGGGATGCGTGCTAGCTCAGGGATAAAGCCGCGCAGCGCCGAGAGGTCTGTCATCGAAGTGGCGATCAACAGGTCGTAATCTCTGCTCAGTATCTCGCGCGCCTCACCGAACGCCCAGCTCATGCTGTTGCCCCGAATGCGCCAGGAGAAAAAGCGCCCGGGCAAGGTGAGTACGCTCCACTGGTGCTCCCCCATCTGCTCGACTAATAACTTGCGCCAGTGCTGGTGGCTCTGAGCATCGTATGCGCTGAGTAACAGGATTCTCACTTGGTGCGCTCCAGTGCCGCTTTGGTTTTGCGTGTTGGGGTGAAATTCATCGGCTCATCCGGCCAGGGGTGCTTGGGGTAGCGCCCCTTCATTTCGCGCTGGACCTCAAAGTAGCTACTGCTCCAGAAGTGCGCTAGATCTTGGGTAATTTGCAATGGTCTGCCCGCCGGGGAGAGCAAGTGGAGAAGTAGGGGAATACCGCGGCTCGAGGATGCCTTGGCACGACACTGATCTGCGATTACGGGTGTTTGCTTGCTGCCAAACATCTCCTGTAATTTTACTGCCAATACCGGAGGGTGTTGACTGTAGTCAATGGCGATACGAGAGCCCGAGGGGACGCTGAGTTTGAGTGGCGCGTGTGTATCGAGCTCATGTGACAGTGGCCAGGGGAGTAAGGCCTGTAGGGTTGGCAGCAAATTGAGTTTTTTCAACCCTTTGAGGTGGTTGAGTTTGTGTACAAACTCGTCGCTTAGGTGTGGGGCGAGCCACTGTTTTAGGTTGTCGCGTAACCAGCGATCGCTTAAATCGGGCCAGCCGCTTTCTTCGCTGCAGTGATCGTGCAATAAATTTACCCGCGCACACAGCAGTACGCTCTGCTCACACCAGTTCAATACCGCCAGGCCCTCGCTGTAGATGACATCGAGTAGCAGCTCTCGCTTGTGCGCGATGTCGATCTGCTGCAGTGCGCTGCACGCTAAAATTAACTCGCCGGTATAAAGCTGGCGCTCGGCGATAAAGCGCTGCGCCTGAGCATCCCAGTGCAAAGTATCTCGCTTCTGCAATAGGATGGATAAGTGCTGCTTTAGATGATCGATATTCAGTGCACAGGCGAGCTGGATGACATCGTTATCTCGCCCCTGGATTCCACCGCAGTGGGCGACGGCGAGGTACTCATCGCGAATGTGTGCGCCGTTTGCCGGGTGTGCGCTGCGCCCATTGGCCAGCTTGTAGCCGAGTTCTGGGCCGCGCAGTTGTGCGATGCGCTCTGGCCAGGCGGCGGCAATCAGCAGTGAAATAATATCGTCAGCGGGCAGCGTCAGCGCTTGTAGCACAGGTACTTGCGCGCAGTGGCGGCGATAGTCACGGCTCAGTGTCGCGATGCGCTTGTAGTGGCGATCACTGGCCTTGGCCAGGGCACTGAACTGACGTGCGAGTGGCTCTGGGTTGTTACCCTCACTGAGCAGGGCTGCTAGATCGCAGGCCAGGGTTAATTGTCCCCACTGTGCACCGCGCACGCAAATCAGCGCGAGTTTTGGTGACAGCGGTAACTGACAAAGTTGCTCTCCGAGCGTGGTTAGCTGGTAGTTAGGAGCACCCTTAACGGCCTGGAGCTGGTGCAGACTATCCAGCGCTTGCTGTTGTGCACTCTGGCTCGGCGGATCAAGCCAGTGCAGCTCGGCGGCGTCGCTGCAGCCCCACTGTACGAGATTGAGCATTAATCCGCTGAGATCTGCATTGCGAATCTGTGGTGTTTCAAAGGGGGCGAGTGATTGTTGCTGGTCTTCACTCCACATGCGGTAACAGGTGCCGGGAGAGGTTCGCCCGGCACGTCCGGCGCGCTGAACACTGGAGGCTCTGGAAACCTGCTGAGTACTGAGCCGCGTCGTGCCAGTATTGACATCGTAGATGGCACGTCGACACAACCCTGAATCGATGACCACTTTTATCCCTGGGAGGGTGATGCTGGTTTCGGCGATGTTAGTCGCTAGGATGATCTTGCGCAGCTGACCACTTGGAGCGATAGCCATTTGCTGTTGGGCCAGCGGCAGGTTTGCATACAGTGGCAGCACCGACGCCGTACCCGGTAAGAGCGCTTGTTCTAAGCGCAATTGGCTACGCTCAATTTCGCGCTGGCCGGGCAGAAAAACTAAGATGTCGCCGGGGTGCTGCTTCAGCGCGTGCTGACACAGCTGTTGCACGCGCTCTTCCAGCGACTTGTCGGCCGCGCGAGCGTTTGGTTTGGCGCTGTAAACGATATCCACAGGGAAACTTTGGCCACGGCTGTGAATAATCGGAGCGTCCTGCAGTATATTCCGGCTCGCCTGGCTATCTAGCGTTGCCGACATGATGAGCAGTTTGAGGGGCAAGTCATCGCGCAATAGCTCGCGGCACTGTAGGCTCAGGGCGAGGTTGAGATCGTTATTTAAGCTGCGTTCGTGAAACTCGTCAAAGATAATCAGCCCAATACCTTCCAGGCTGGGATCGTGCTGCAGCATTCGGGTTAAAATTCCCTCGGTAATGACTTCAAGCCGGGTGTTCGCGCTCACCTTAGTGTCAAGACGCATGCGATAACCCACAGTCTCGCCCACGCTTTCGCCGAGGTTGTCAGCTAGGCGAGTGGCAGCGCCTTTAGCGGCGATACGCCTGGGCTGTAGCAGCAAAATCTTCTGATCCGCCAACCAGGGTTGGGACAGAAGTGCCAGAGGCACTGCGGTGGTTTTACCAGCGCCAGGAGGGGCTTCCAGCACGGCTTGATCAGCGTGTTGCAGCGCTGTTAGCAGATCGGGGATAACATCTTGTATTGGTAGCTGTTGCAGGTCTTCAGCTGGCATGGCTGGCGCGCTCTTTATCCTCGTGAATACCTTGACTGTCCAGGCGTAGGTAGCGCATACCTTCTAGGTGCACCCGCGGCGCGTTGTTGAGCACAATCAATGTCATCTCTGGCATGAGCTTGCGAATACCACTGAGCGTGCGGTGCAGCTCCTGAGGATTCTTTGACTGCAGCGCGTAGTGCAAAATCAGTACTTGCGGGCGCTTGATTAGTGCGCGTACCAGCTGAACATTTTGTCTGGCAGCCTGTGGCAGTCGTTCACCGCGAATGCCTACCTGAGAGAGTCCAATCACAATCAGCACCAGAGACTCCGCTTCGTTTTCGATGAGAGCTTGCTCGACAATATCAACGAGCTGACGGTGTTTGGTCTCATCGTTCGGCTCTTTTTCATACCCCCAGAGCAGATTTTCGAGCACACTCAGGCGGCGATTGAGGCGACCTTTACGCAGCGGCTCAAAATGCTCGGAAAAAACGCTCAGCGGCGAAGAGATTATTTGCTGGCGCAAGACGAGTAATTCGCGTTTTAGCGTGTCGTCGAGCCAGTTGTCACCCTGTAGGTTCGGGCGTATACGCAGCGCCATCAGCAGCAGGAATTCACAGCTGGGCAAGTGCTCAGGCTGACCAATACAGCAGGCGAGCTGGCTGCGCACGCACTCGACATCGTAGAGACTGTAGTTCGCGTGCAGCTGGTCATTGGGCCCCAGCTCATCCAGCTGTTGGATGATACTGTAGGCCAACTGTTCACCGATATCACGCAGCGGTTTGTAGAGCTTTGCCTGTTTAAGTAATGCGACAAACTGTGGATCTTTGACGATCAGCTCAAGCGCGTTTTGCTCCTCTTGTGGGTCGATGAGGCCGAAGGCTAAATTCTCGACGACACTGAGGTGGTTGCTGTAGCGCTCGATGTCAAAGCGCTCAACTAGCTCGGTTGCCAAATTACCGCGCAAGTTAGTGAACAGATCTTCCTTAGTGAGCGAGAATTTGTCGTGCATGATAGGCGCAATAGAGAGTGGATCTATATAGTCCTTGAGGCCAAATTCGAATACTAGGCGCCGCGTGCCCATGGCGGACATAATATCTTGCAGCCAAAAACGTAGATCGAGCCAGCCTTCAACACCGGCGAGTTCGAAATCTGTCCAGACTTCATCGATGCTCTCGCTGCTGTTGCCTGAAAGCTCTGCCTCTCGCAGGGTCTCCAATTGTTCTGGGCTCATTAAAGCGCGATTTTGCTTGGGGGGGCGGCGACGCAGTCCATAGTTGATGTTCTGCATAATAGTGCCTTCAATCATGAAGGGCTCTGCACTTAGGTAGACAATATTGCGGCTGAGGTGGTCGCTTGCGATACGATCGATCGGCATACCGTCAACTTGGATGCTACCTGAGGCCGCAGATTCGATATTGATGATATTGCTGGCGAGTTTGCGCAGTAAAATCTCCTGCTCACTGGCGATATTAACAAGGCTGCCCCTGGGCAGTTGAAGGTTAATGTTGGAGCTAATGTACTCGCCGCGCTCGTTTTGCAGAAAGAGGTTATTGAACGAGATGCCGTTGTTAAAGCTGGGCGTATTATCATCGCTGCGGGCCACTTCTTGTATCAAGCCGGCAGGCGCGAATTGCTCTTGAATGTACTCGTAGCGCACTTTGGAGTCTTGGTACTGCTGGTAGTAGGCCAACAGCTCTTTCCAGGGGGAGACGAGGTCTTTGTAAGCGGTTAGAGCTGCAACCAGTGCGCCTATGGTGAGTTGGCCTTTGATCACTAAGATACCGCCGACCGCATAGAACATGATAGGGGGGAGTTGATTGAGAAAGTTGTTGATAAATTTCATCAAAAACTTTTGTTTAAAGATATCAAAGCGAATTCTAAACAGGGTACCCAAAGTGTTGGAGAACACGGCTAAGTGGTAGCGCTGAGTGCCGTAGAGTTTGATGTCGCGGTTACCATCGACACTCTCGCCAATTTGCCCGGCGAATTTACGCACCACGCCCACCCGCTGCTTCTTCAGGCGGTTGAGCTTTTTCTGCATCTTGGGGATCAGGTAGGCCTGCAGCGGAATCATAGAGACAGAGACCAGCCCGAGAATCGGATCTTGTACAAACATAAAGATCAAAATGGTCAGCATCGTGCCGCCCTGGAAGAGCGGCTGGGCTAAACTGTCGCCGATAAAACCGGCCAGTGGTTCAGTTTCTGAGGTCACTGTAGCGATGATTTCGCCCTGGGAGATGCGCTGAAATTGCGACGGCGGAAAGCGCAGTACTCGCTCCAGCAGTTGGTAGCGCAGGCGCCTGACCATGCGCTCGCCGATGATCCCTTTGAAGGTATTGATGCGCATTTTGAATGCGCCGTTGAGCAATACAATAAATAGCAGTGCCGCACAGAGCATTAGCAAGTAGGAAATCGGCTCGAATGACATGCCCAGAAACTGGCGCATGCCCTCACCTTCAATGGCCTCATTGATAATCGTTTTCGGCAACTCCAACGACAGGTAGAGCAGCGGAAACACTAGCACGGTAACGGAGAGTACCTTGAGTTGCTCGGCGCGGCTGTAGCGGTAGATAAACTGACTGAGTTTGGGTTCCATGCGGGCTTCCATCAGGGCAAATGGCACTGTGTTAGTGTAGTCTAACGGGCGTATCTGGCAAAGAGTGTTTAGGCGTTGTCGTTCGTATCAGCGCAGATCTAAAAGTGGCAGCGCCAACAGATTTCAGTGCTAAAGAGTTAATGCCAAGGTAGTCAAT
>JBMZCU010000018.1:0-22512 GCA_049613705.1 Pseudomonadales bacterium
GCTACGCGCTCAAACACTTTCCCGGTGCCCAGCTCAAGGAGTACCAAACCCAAGACGAAGCCAATCAAGATCTCGTCGCAGGGCGGATCGATGCCACCCAAGCGGACTCCCTCCCCATGGCTGACTTTATCGCATCCAACGAGGGAAGTTGCTGTGAAATCAAAGGCGAAGTCGCACCCGATATCGATATTTTTGGCCCGGGCATCGGTGCTGGTGTACGTAAAAACGAGCCGGATCTGACTGCTAAAATCAATGCAGCCATCGCCGCTCTCCGCGCCAGCGGCAAGTACGACGAGATATCCAAGCGCTACTTCAGCTTTGATATCTACGGCGGCTAACACTGGACTGAATGGTGTTCGATAGCCTGCAACTCTTAGCCCTCAGCCCCCCAGGCTGGGGCGGTGCGCTACTCAACGGGCTGCTCAGTTCACTGCAGATAGCCTTGGGTGGCTACCTGCTCGGGTTGATCATTGGTATCTTTGGCGCCTGTGGCAAACTCTATGCTGGGCCGCTCAGTCGCGACCTGCTGGGCTGCTACACCACTGCCGTGCGCGCCATTCCCGAGCTCGTCTTAATTTTATTGCTCTACTACGCCGGTGCCGATCTGGTTAATCAACTCCTCGCTCTGCTCAACCAGCGCCCTGTTGACATCAACGGTCTCGCGGCCGGTATCGCAGTAATCGGCATCGTACAAGGTGCCTATTGCACGGAAGTCATTCGCGGGGCGATCAGCGCAATTCCGCGCGGCCAGATAGAGGCAGCCTTTGCCATTGGGATGAGGCCGTTGTGCGTACTGCGCCGGATTATTCTCCCAGCTATGCTCCCTCACGCTCTGCCGGGCCTTTCAAACCTCTGGCTGATCGCTACCAAAGATACTGCATTGCTCGCGGTTGTCGGTTTTACAGAACTGACACTCATCACCAAGCAGGCCGCAGGCGGCACAAAAGAGCACATGCTGTTCTATTGCGCGGCAGGCTTACTCTACCTCAGCGTGACACTCTGCTCTAATGCAGTACTGCGCTGGATAGAGCGGCGTCTTCCTCACAGTACGCGAGGCCGCTCATGCAATTAAGCCCTGCCCCAATCGCGCGGTACGCCCCGCACCGTATTCTACTGCTCGTTATTGCAGGCGCTATTATCTTGGCCATGGCGCTGACACTGCGCTGGGAATGGCTGCCCAGTTACAGTGATAAGATCCTTCAAGGCTTGTGGCAGACCAGCTGGTTGCTCGGACTCAGTTTGATCTTGGGCTTTTCCCTCGCGCTGCCACTAGCGCTATTGCAGCTGTTGGCGCCCAAGCCCATTGCACTGCTCGTCAGCGGGTGGTGCACGTTAATTCGCGGCACCCCGCTGCTGCTGCAACTGTGGCTAATATATTACGGGTTAGGCTCGATTTTCCCGACAATCCCGGAGATACGCCAGTCTGAATTATGGCCTATTCTGCGACAGGCATGGCCCTACGCACTGTTCACCTTGACGATCTCTTTTGCCGCCTACGAGGCAGAGGTGATGCGCGGTGCTTTCGCCGCAGTGCCCAAAGGCGAACTAGAGGCGGGACGCGCCATCGGTATGCGACCGCTACAAGTATTTCGCCGTATTTGGCTGCCCCGAGCTATCAACCGCGCACTGCCGACGCTGGGTGGCGAGGTGATTTTGCAGCTCAAAGCGACGCCGCTGGTCGCCACTATTACTATGATCGACCTGTTCGCGGTCTTTACAAAAGTGCGCCAAGATACCTTTATTACCTACGAACCGCTGCTTCTGTTGGCATTGATCTATATGTTGATGGCCAGTGTTATCGCACTGGTGTTCAAGTGGCTGGAAGCGCGCGCGCCCTCGCAATGAAGCTAGCCCTAAATGAGCGGTAAACTGAAGGGATGTTTTTGCGTTGGACACTGCCCAGCAGAGAGCACAATCAGGGCCGATAGTCTGCGCTCTTACTCACACTGCCCAGAGTGGAGAATAGGGAGTGAAAAATAGAGAGTAGAGAGCGGAGAGACGAAGTCGCTTACCCGCCTATCATCACGGTCGGACACCCCAGCACGATACTCCCACCGTGCGCAGTAGTATCACCCATGCGCGCCGCGGGCTTGCCGCCGATCAGCACTGTCGCACTGCCCTTTACAATAGTGTCTGGCGGTCCAACGCAGACACAGGCATCACCCAGCCCTACCGCCGGCAACTTGCCAATCAGCACTGTTGGCGCTCCCGGACCAATGATCGGACCGCCAACGTGGGGAATCGGCACAACAGCCGGTGTCTGCATCGGGCAGACATGCATATCAGTAAGGCGTGCAGCGAGCGTCATGACAACGCCTCAGCAGTCCGTTTTTGCCCCCGCCCTCCGCGGGCGATGTCCTCGGCGATATCGCGTACATCGCGATAAAATTCAGCGTAACCTTGCCACTGCGGCACCAGCGCTGAAGTGTTAATAGCCCCGCCTACCGCCTTGGCAAACAGATAGGGAGCAGGCAGCACTTCGGGCTGCTCAGGGGCGCCGATACTGCCGCTGCCATTCCACACCACAGCTTGAGCAAGCCAGCCCATGGCACACTTGTGCCCTAGCTGTCCCACCCGCTGCTCAATCAGGCGACGCTTTGCCTCTTCGGGTTCGAGCACCCAATTTTTGCAGTGCAATAGCGTATCGCGCTCCAATTCACCCCAGTGATCCCAGCGCAACTCCAGAGCAGTGGCACACCACCAAATTGACTCGCGCATCGGCAGTGCGTGGGCAATGAAATTAGCCATATCAATATACAGTTGCGCATCGTAGAGCTGGGCAATTGTCTGCTCGGGTGAGAGGGTCAGCGCCAGTGTGTCCAGCACATCTTGCGAGGGATCAAAGCGCCGCCATAGCGACTCGCTACTGTCAAAAGGTATCTTCTTGTAACTCATCAATTCACCATCACTACACCGCCTTTGACGGTCGTCATTCCGCTGGCAGACACTTCTGCCATCGCATTACCTTTTACCGTCGCCCCGACGTCGCCACTTAGCTCCGCATTGAGACCGCCCGCCTTAAAGTCCGCCGTGGCCTTGAGCGACATACTGGCACTGGAACTAATATCCACCTTAGTCGTGCCTTTAACAGCTACCTGCATGCCTTCAATACTCACTTTGGAATCACCCTTGAGCGATATTTCCGAGCTCTTCAATTCAATTTTCGAGCTGCTGATCGTCAATTCACTGCCTCCCACCTTCAAGCTGATCGTGTCATCTGCCTCCAGTGCGATGCTTTTACCTTTGCCGCTAATTTGCTCTGTCGCGCTCAAACTGTAATTTTGCTCAGTGCTGATCTCGATGTCTTTTTCAACGCTGACACTCTGATTACCCGCCACCTCTTCTGTGGCATCGTTCAGCACTTTGATCGCACGATCGTTCTCAATTTCAAGCAAGTAATCTTTAGCGGCATGTAAGTAGAGCTGTTCACTGTCTTTTTTATCGTCAAAACGCAATTCATTGGCCAGCCCGTCAAGCTGGGTTTTAATGCCAGATTGCGTCGTCTCTGCTTCTGGATAAGCCGCCTGGTGCGTACTGTTGTAAAGACTCGAGGTGACAACTGGCCTATCGATATCTGACTCGAGGAAACTGACCAACACTTCTTGACCTGCGCGCGGAATAAACTGGAGACCGTAGCCATTGCCCGCCAGTGCTTGTGCGACGCGCACCCAACAACTGGTTTTATCGCCGTCACTGTCATCCCAGTGGAACTTAATCTTGATTCGCCCCTGCTCATCGCAGCTCGGCTCACCCTCTTTTGTACCGGCAACTACAGCGCTGTACATCCCCTGCGCCTGCGGCTTACGTAAATACGCCGGATAGTGTGCGTGTGCCTTGGGGGTACAGTTAAATTGCACCTGGCAGCTCAGGCCGCCATCGCTGTCAATACTGTAAGTGTAAGCGCTACTCACCACTAAGTAGTCACCCAACTGCGAGGGGTCGGCGTGGGAAGCCAGATTGATATAATTGCCACTGCAGATTAAAAAATTTTCCCCACCCGCTTCGATCAATGCGTGCTCTGCATCTAGCTGGGCGCGGCGCGTCTTCACCAGCGCCGCCGTCAAATCGTCGAATTTTCCACTGATACTGGCAACGGGATAATTGCGCTCAACCAACTTGCTGTTAGCCGCTAGCGTATAGCTAGATTTTTGCTCACTTGAGGCCACTAGCTTACTCTGGCTATCATCGTAGCCGGCCAGTGCGAGTGCACCGGCGTGGTAATTAAAGCGCGGCGCCCAGCGCTTGAGCAATGCCTCACTGCCAGTGCGGTTGGGCAGAAAATCAAAGCTGAATTTATCGCTCTCTAGGAAAGGCTTGGCTGCATCTTGCAGGTAGAGTGTGTTGGAATCTGCATCGCGTCCAAAATAAAAGTGCACTCCCTCTTCTGCCAGAATGCGGCACACAAAATCGTAGTCGCTCTCATCAAACTGCAAGCAGTACTCACGCTGTGTGGTGGGCATTGCATTGATTTCGTACTTCCCTTTAAAGCCCAGTTCATCGAACAAGCTGCTGACGATATCCCTGCTGCTCTGCTGCTGGAAAACTCGGTAATTACGGCTGTATTGCAACAGCGCCAACCAGGGCTCTACCGTGAGGCCCAACAGTTGATCTTTGCCTTGATCGTAGTTCGAGAGCACCTCTACTTTAGTCACCACCCCGCGGTAGCTGCGCACGGCCTCTCGGCTACTCGAGACCTGATCGAAGACTTCGCAGCTGATACTCTGGCCTAACCAGCTGGCAATATCGCCCTGTTCACTGATCAAGGCGACTTCTACACGCGTCAACTCGGAGAGCTTTTCCGTCACGTTTAAATCGGCAGCTACGTACTGCGTACCCGCTTCATCTTTAACTACAAGTTGGCTACTCGAGGGCTCACCCACGATTCCTTTTAGCGTGTTGCGCTGGCGCAGTGACATGCAATTAACCTCAGAGCTCATTCGAGCGTTAGCGCGCCTTAAAGGACGCAAAAAAACTTAGCGAAAACTCGCAAGCCATTAATTATGAACACAAAATTAACGATAGATTTACGATTTTTTTGCCTCTCGCCATTTAATTAGAGGCCCACAAAGCATAAACTGAAGCCTGTTGTGATGCACGTCAAAATCTCCGCTGTCACACGCTTTACGCACCGCTTCAACGGCAAAAGTGGAGCTAGAGTTCCACCCTCGAATTAATGCCTAACTACCGCTGTTAAATAATACGCAGCGCAGACGATTTTAGAGTCTACTTATGAAAGCCTTTGTCGAAATACACCTAAAACTCATCGTGACTATCTGGCTCATCTTGTTCAGTGTGCTCGGGCTCTTGCTACTGATGAACTACATGAAGTTCTCCAGCATGATGTCAGGGGTTGTATCTTCTCAACTACAAGTCATTTCCAGTTCTATGCAGCGCTCTATCATTAAAGCAGAGCAGTTGGGGCTGCCGCTGGCCGAGATGCAAAACTTACCGCAGATCCTGCAGCGTGAACAGCAGCGCGATCCACAAATTAAGCGCATTGTTATTTTAGACAGCAGCGCCAACGCACTCTTCGACAGCCGCCCACAAGCCTCTGACACCCAATTGCCAGAACAAATCATGCGTCTGGCGAATCGCAGCGCAGAGGTGCAGTGGAGCTTGGAGAGCGAGCACTTACTCTACAGTGGATTACAACTCTTCGATGCCACCGAGCAACTGATGGGTAACATCGTTATCGTCTATGACAAATCAGGCTATACCACGGTCACTCAACGTGTGCTCTACCACTTACTCGGCGCCAGTGCGCTTATTTTCGCCGTGTTCGCCGCCCTGGTTTTTCTCGCCGTACGCTTAGGCTTTAGCGATATCAACAACATCATCAAACTGATCGGCAATCAACTCTCAACCGATCACTCATCGCAAAAAAATGTACTCAAACCTGACAGTTTAGCCTACCAGTTCGCGCGCCAGATGGAGCAGCGTGAACAGATGAAACGCCACGTCAGCGAACAGCTCGCAGCTTGCTGCCCAGAGCAACAGGGCAGGAGCAATAAACCGTGAAGCAACGCAGTGAAGGCCTGGCAGGGTTTATCAATCGCCGCCTATTTTACGTTACCTTAATCGCCACACTACTGGCCTCTGTCCTCAGCGCACTCTACACCTTGGCGCAGTTCAATCAGTCGCTAAAGCCGCAGTTGTTACAAAAAATTGAGGTCGCAGTCGATTCCGTTAGGCTCGATGTAGACTTAGCTGTCGATGTCGGCATCCCGCTGTCCAGTATCCGCGGACTGGACGACTACTTAGCGCAGACCTTAACGAAGTACCCTGAACTGGAGTACCTCGCCGTCTCAGACGAGAGTGGTCTAGCCCTTTATCAACATCGCAGGGACGCCGCCCCAATCGCTCCGCTCAACCAGGCGCAATCCCTGCAGCAGGGGCGTACCCAAGAGCGCTCACTACGCCTAGAGTTAGCCGCCAGTGCCGCTCAGCTGATCGAGTTAATCGCCCCCAGCAGTGAAGGTTTGAGCACTGCAGAGCACTACTTCCTACCGCTAGCTAATGGCGGCGCCGTGCAGGTTGGGCTAGATAGTACCTATATTCGCAGTCAACTCAGTGATGTCTTCTTCGACATTGCGATCGTCCTCATCGCCGTCTTGTTGGTCTCCTTTGAAGTGGTTATGGTGCTTGTGATGTTCTATGTGACCGCACCGCTGCGACGCTCGGAAAAGCTGCTCCAACGCCAGGCTGAAGGCGATTTTAGCGTCAATGAGCAGCGCGCGGGGCAAGGCGCAATCGAGCACTACAACCGCCAGCTCAACAGCGATTGCGCTAGCTTGCAGCAAACCTATCGCAGTGCGCTCGCCCAACAAGGTAACACGCTGAGCGAACAACTCACTCGCCTTGCTGAAAAATTCAACCTTGTCAAAGTTTTGCGTGAGAAACGCAGCAATGTACTCGATGCGCGCATCCCGCTCTTCGTATTTGCCTTTGCCGAGGAGTTGCAAAAATCGTTTATGCCGCTGTTTGTCGCCCAGTACTACGAGCCCAATCCCTGGATCAGCGAGGACATTGTCCTGGCGCTGCCGATTTCTATCTTCATGCTCGTTATCGCCTTGGCTACGCCTTTTGCCGGTGGTTGGGTCGACCGCTTCGGCAACAAAAAGCTGTTTATGCTCGGGCTAATCCCAGCACTGCTAGGCTATTTGGGCTGCGCACTGGCCGAGAGCAGCACGCACATCATTTTTGCACGTGCCGTTACAGCCTTTGGCTACGCCATCATCACGATTAGCTGCCAGGGATATATCGCAGCAGCCGTGCCGCCTGAAAACCGGGCCAAGGGTATGGCGATTTTCGTTGGCGTACTGATGACCGCAACCATGAGTGGCACCGCATTGGGCGGTATCATTGCCGACCGCATCGGCTATCACAATGTATTCTTTATCAGTGCCATATTGACGTTGGCAGCTGGCGCTCTGGCCTGGGCGATGCTCAGTGCCGACAAGCCCGAACCCAAAGGCAGCAATGCTGTGCGCGGCAGCAGCGCACTCAAAGCACTGGCGAGCAATCGCGAATTTGTCAGCATCATTTTGTTCTGCGCTATTCCAGCCAAAATTATCCTGACGGGCTTTCTCTACTATTTGGTTCCCCTCTATCTGCTCTCGCTCGAGGCGAGTCAATCTGAGATTGGACGTATCATGATGGTCTATGCACTGGTCATTATTCCGCTCAGCCCTGTCGCATCACAATTCGCCGATCGCTGCGGCAAAATGATGCAACTTGTGATCTTGGGAACGGTACTCTCGGGACTTATTTTAATCTCCCTTTACCAGAGTGATTCCGTGGTCAGTGTGCTTGTCGCTATCGCCATGATGGGTGCTGCGCACTCAATTCTCAAAGCTCCGCTGATCGCTGCAGCACTGACATCAGCCGAATCCAGCGCCGGCGTTGGACGCACCACAGTACTGGGCATTCTGCGTACCAGCGAACGCATCGGCAGTGTATTAGGGCCGCTGTTAGTCGGTGCACTGCTGCTCTACTTCGACTTCACCGAAACCTTGGCTATCATTGGTGTCGGTATTGTCTGCAGCGGTGCTGTGATGGCCTATTTTTCACTGCGCAGTAAACCTATGGAGGTTCAACCGTGATGCGTATTGTCCTGCTACTGTGTGCACTGTTACAGCCAGTGTTGTCCAGTGCTGCGAACTTTGACAGCACCAACCCCGCGCGCATCTATATGGTACTGTGGCGCGGCTGTGAAGAGGCCTGTCAGGGCTTTAAGCAGCAACTGGCCGCACAGCAGCTGCCGGTGGAAATCATCGAGCGCAATGCCGCTAGGGATAAAAGCAAGCTGCCCACCTTTCTCAGCGAGGCCAAAGCGCTGCGTCCCGATTTAGTTGTAACCTGGGGAACATCTGTCAGCAAGGCTATGCTAGGCCCTCTTGAGAGCGATGCTAGCGAGCGTTACTTGGGCGATATACCTGCACTTTTTATGATTGTCGCGGATCCTGTGGGCGCCGGTATTATTCGCAGCTACAGTGAGAGCGGGCGGCGCTACATCACAGGTACACGCAACCGCGTGCCCGAAGAAGTGCAGTTGCGCACTATCCTGGAATACCTGGGTAAAGAGCGCCCCAAACTCGGCGTAATCTACAGCAGTGCCGAGCTAAATTCGGTGCTAAACAATCAAAAACTCGCCTCGCTGCAACATGAACTTGGCTTTGAGCTAGCCACCGCTCAATATCAATTAGACACCGAAGGCAAACCGCTGGCAGGCCAAATAGAGGTACAAATGCGCGCCCTCGCCGCACAACAGGTAGACCTTGTCTATGTCGGTTCAAGCTCTTACAACCGCGCTAAACGCGAGCAATTTATCGCCGCCGCCGACCGCCATGGGTTAGCCGTAGCTAGCGCTTACGAAGTGATGGTCACGAAGAGCGGTGCACTGCTAGCGGTTGCCAATCGCTACTACAACGTCGGTAAACTAGCGGCCAAGCAGGCCCGGCGAGTACTCTTTGAAAGTGCGATCCCGGGTGAACTGCCTATCCCCTCGTTGAGCCGCTATTCAATTTTCATCAATATGGACAGTGCTCGCCGCCATCAAATCTACCCGCCCATCCAACTGCTGCGCCTGGCAGAGCTCGTCAATCCAATGCCTTGAGGAAAGTATCTAACTGCGCATGATGGCTTTGCAGTTTACTCACCAGCGCCTGTTGCTCACAGCGCTGGGTAAATGCCGCAAGGCACGCCTCAAACTGACGGCTATCTGTCGCGACATACCCCTGAGAGTGCTGTACGGGCTCGCCGAACATCGCGATATGCAACATACAAAAATAGCTAAACCAATCCCTGTGCGCACTCACAACTGCCGTAGATGCGTAAAATGCGGGGATTGAATAGTGCGGACTGTAACTTTGATAGGGCGCGGTGCGCAGCGCTTCGCCCACGGCTCTAGCGGCGGCGAAATCTAACAGTGTCACGCGCTGAGAAAACAAGACATTGGAAGGTTTAAGATCGCCGTGTACGCAACCGCTGCGGTGCAGCTGCTCGATACATTGCGCCAGCTCACACATACAGCTAACAACGCGCTCAGGTGAGGCTTGTTCTTGCCAATGCGTGCGCAGCAGTTGCGCGAGAGTGGTCCCCTGCAGATAGCGGTTTAACAGCACAGCGCTATCCTCAAACTCACTGTACTCGACAAAACTGTCGCCACTGTAATCAGCACTACGGCGCTGCCAGTGCATCTGGTTGGCGAGGAAATAACGACTTTTCTCACACTGCGCCAGCTTTACACTGTAGCGCCTGCCATCTCTATCACTGACTAGCCAGCTGTTGCGCCCCAGTGTCCGCTCACAGCGCCAACCGCGTTTGCGGCACAGGCGCTCAAGCGTATTCACAGTGCAGATGGCAGCTGTAGACGTGCAAAATAACCGGCGAGAAATGGCGTTTTGGCGCTCTCAACCCGTAGCAGCAAGGTTGCAGATTGGCCATCGTGCTCAACTCGCAGCAGTGAAGTACGCGAATCGCCGCCGGCGCGCGCATTCATGGCATCAGCCAACTTGAACCAGCTCCAGGGGCCGACAAAGCTCACGCGTAGCAAATGCTTATCGATGCTCTTTAGCTGCAGTTCGATATCTTCAGAGACCTGCTGCGGCTGTGGCCACTGCAAGCTCTTCCACAGCGGTGGTCCATTGCGGTAGCTGTAGAGTTTGCGCTCTCCCTGCAGTGTTATTTCTGACAGCGCTGAACTCATGTCCTGAGCGCGCAGTGCAAAGTCCAAGCGCAGGTTACCTGCCGTGTACATGCGCTGCTGAATATCTTTGGCAGCGCTAAAGAACTGACTTAGGTCATCGTTAAACGCCAGCTGCGAGCCACTGAGGAAGCTACGTAAATTGCGCTGACCGGCGGCATCGACATCAAAGTAGCCGGAGAACTGGCTGTTGAAGCGATCGACCTTGCCATCAACGGCGAAGAACTGGTTGAAATGCTCAACGCTTACATCCCGTGTCGCCGTTCGATTGAAAGGGTAGAGCCCCGCCAAGTTTGCGCGGTAGAAACTGTAGACATTGCGTCGCCACTGCTCGTTGAGGAAGGCACGCACCTCTAGCATCGCAATATCATTGAACGCCCGAGCTGAATTAGCCAAGTACTCGTGCACTAAGTGGTCGCGATAACTGGTGGCAAGGTCCTGCATTTCCTGCACTGGATTGGCACCGCCTGTGGCCAGTTGCTGCAACAGATCAGCCCCGCGCGGCTGCTGACCTAGCGCGGCGTTTAACCACTCACTGGCGCGACGCATCTGACTCAGCGCCGTATCTATAGGTGTTAGCCCCTGCTCATCTGGTTTGAGGAGCTGCTGGTTAATCGCGAAAGGCCTGGCGATTTCCTGCGCTATCTGACGGCCAATTTCACTGCGCTCCAGCGCAAGCTGGCTCGGCTCTTGGCCCTCTTCTGTACTAGGCTCGGTCAAAGCGACCAAATCTGTGTGATAGTTGAGGGTAATCTGCAGCTTTTTAAGCGGTGAGAAAGTTTCATCTGCGACACTGTTGAGCTGTTCACGCAGCTTTACACTGTCGTCTACACGACGCCACTGCACCGCACGGTAGAAATCTTGCCAGTGCGCTATATAGTCAGAAATATAGCGTTGCTTGAGCTCGCGATTGACCTTGCTGATCTGACTCGCGCTACCTATCTTGCCGACAATACCTTCAAAATCAGCCACCGCTTTGCTCGCCAATTGGAAGTCGTTACCTTTAAGGAGCAGTTCAAAGCCCTCGCGGGTAAAGATGCGCGGTATCAAGTAAGCGCTCTCATCGCGCAAGGTAAACACTAGCTGGGCCTTTTGCCCCAAACTCTGTCGTAAATCGACACGCTGGCTAAGCTCTGGGCGCTGCAGCAGATGCTGATAGAGCAGCGCACTGATATCATCTTGCGACAGCGAAGCTTTGACGATGTCGATCAGCGTTTGATCGCCGCGCTCTGGCACTGTCCCAGGGCGCAATGCATCCGCTAGCAACACGCGAAAGCGTTCTAACGTCGCGATATCACTTTCACCTTCTGCCTGCAGCGAGCTGATAAAGTAATTAACCAGCGGCTGAGGGTTTTGGCGCTGCTCACTCATTAACAGCTGATACAAATTGTAGAGTTCTATCGTTTTCAGCTTGTCGTCTAGCTTATTGTAGACAAACATATCTTTGAGCAAATAGTCGCGCAGCGCCACCAGTAAAATATCGCGCAGTGCCAACTGATAACTGGCATCAACATCGCGTTCAATACTGAGGTTAGGTAAGCCTGAAACAATATACCAGGGCTTAGTGCCGTGATAGAGCTGGCGAATCTGGCGCAGATCACTGACGCTGAATATCGGGCCCGTTAAATCGTCGACATTAGGGGGCTCTGCCACTAAATTTTGGCGGTACTGCACCAGCTTTTCGTGCGCCTCGCCATTGAGTGCCTCGTAGTAATCGCGGTTGAATTTGAGCAGCACCACCGCCGCTGCGACCAGTGCCAGCAACACTGAGGTGAAACACCAACCCCAGAGACGATAGCGCCCCTCGCGCGGTGAATTAACGCCCACCAGAGAGGCCTGGGGGATGATCACCTCGCTAAACAGCGCCTTACTGAACAGTGGCCGCGCTACTTCGCGCTCGCTCTGCTGGGCATGTTGGTAACCCAGCTGTGAAGCCAGCACAGCCGTGAGCTTGTCCACTCCACCTGAGTGCTCCTGAGTGTTACACAGATAGTAGCCGCGAAAGTTCAAACTGCTATCACTGAAAGCATCGCCACTAAAAAGTTGGCGCAAGAAGTCACCAAGCTCTGTTTTCAACAGTGCAAATTGATAGGGGCCGAGCACAATAGAATCCCTGTACTGCGGATTTAACTGGGCTTTCAAACCGCGGGTTGTGTGCTGTAATAACTGATTTTGCAGCTCCTGGAATGACTGTTCGAACCACTGTTCATCATAATCAGCTGTAATATCAGGTGCCGCTCCCAAGGGCTGCTCTAGTCGTTCATCGTCAAAGCTGGAGAACAGTCGCTGCATATCGTTTAGTGCAGCAAAATCACTCACCACGGTATAACAAGGTAGATTGAGGCCAGTACTCTGATTGACTCGCAGCAACAAGTTGCGCCAGCACTTTGCTTGCTCACTGAGCTGCGCTTGACCACTGCCCTGCAGTGTATCGGCGCGCACTGCGAGCAGCGCTGCATTTAAGCTCTGGCGGGCGCGTTCACGCCCGAGCAGTAGCAACAATCGTTCGAGTGCAGGCTCAAACAGTGGCGAGTCGAACTGCTCTAGACTAATCACGACACCCTGCTCGCTAGACCATAAACTAACGGGCATTTCCAAGCCCAAGGACTCTTGGGCGAGGGATTCGAATTTTTGACCCTGCAATAACTGTGCCCCCTGCTCGGTGCTCTCACAGAGCATTAAGAACCAGGGTTTTGCATAGGGATTAGCAGCGCGGTTAGAGAGCCTCATCGCGCGCTCGAACTGACGATTGAGGGTGTTTTCTAACGCTTTTAGCTGCTCGCGCCGTGCCAGTTCTTCTGCACTGGGCGGCACCTTTCGATTGAGCTTCACCAGCCAGTAGCACAGCGCACTCAGCGCGATCGCCAAGGTCGCTGCCACAGCACTGAGTGACACGATTTGCCAGGGCTGTATCCACCCCCACCACTTGAAAGACCACGCCACAGCAAGCGCGCTACCGAGCAGTATTAAGGTCAGTAAGATGAAAGGCCAGAGCGAAATTTTTTGCTTTTTCATTGCGCGGCATCGACCTCTTGCACGGTGTGGTAGTAATAAAATACATCGCTGTAGCCTAAGGTTTGCAAACGCTCGCTCAGTGCTTGTGCCTGTGCTTCGCTGTCGCTTTGGACCACAACCCGGTATTTATCGCGTAGATAAATGACCTGCGCTTGCAACCCTTTGAGGTCATCGCGCCGCAAAAAGGTAATCGCTTTTAAGCGAGAGGTAAAAGCGGCAATCTCGAGTGTCAGAACTGGTTCATCCTGAGCCACAGGCACAGGCACAGTGCTTTTGACCCGCGCTATGTTCAGTGCTTTCTGCCCGGAAACTAGGCGCATCTCAGTATCTACCGAAATGTAAACAGCTTCCTTCTGCGTGCCTCCCTGTAAGTGTTTACGATTAAACTGCGCCAATTCGTCAAACGCGCGAGCATCCGCTGTACGCTCGGACTGGTACCAGTAACTAGCGCCGGCAAACAGTAAAATCAACGCGCACAAACACAGCACGAGCTGTAGCCCAAAACGAATCGGACGGCGTGGCTTTCGAACTCTTGGCAGCGCGGGCGCCGGTACATTGGCGAGCACTGCTGGTCGATTTGTTTCAAACACGGCCTGCTCAAGGCGGTACATCACATCTTCGAGTTGCTCGCGCCCATGCAGGCGGTACTGACCGCGAAAACCTATTTTGATAAATATATAGGTCAGCTCTAAAAAATCGCTCAGTAGCTTAGGCTGTAGCAGCGCTTTTTCTGCCACCAGAAAAAACTGATCGCCACCGTCGCGCACTCCAAATAATTCGCTGACCAGGGTATTGTTTTCCCAACCGCTGTCCTCACCCCAGGTGCAGTGCAAGATAAACTCGTCAAGTGCGATGCAAAACATGAAACAGCACTTATCGGCGACACTGGCTGGGTAATCCAATTGTGTGATCTGCGCTTTAAGTTCAGTGATCTGCTCAATCAAGGTTTTGCGAAAGCGATACATATCCTCAGGCAGCGGCATCCGCGAAAGTGCGACACAGCTTGCCAGCAGTGAAGTCCCCGCGTTTAACAACGGGTTTTCATAGCCGTTCAAACGCGCAAGTTCAATAAGGTCGCGCTCGCGATTTTTTAACAATGCAGAACCGTTAAGTGAGCTAACACCCCCACTTGGCGCACTCTGCGTGGCGACTTCGACCGTCTCTTCGTCGAGATAATCCATACTCATCTAGCCTACCCCAACGCGAAGAGCTTGAGTTCGAGATCGGGAATCCGCGCATCGATGTGCGCGACTATCGGCTCGCGCTTTTCCAGCAGTTCCTGCCAGTATTTGTGATGCGTATCTATCTCGATGTAACACAGGTCATTGCGTGGCTTGAGCTCACTCGGTGCCACGGGCAGTGCACTGAGCGTTACCCCGGATAGACCGTTGCGCACCACTTCAGCGATTTGACTCAAGCCGCACAACTTACAGGCACTGGGAAACAGACGCATCAAGTTGGCCGCACCGATACTCGATTCCACACTGAGCACAAAGCGGTGATTTTCTAAGGTGTGAATATCGCCGATGGCCGTGCGCAGCAAACGGCGCTTTTCAAATAAATTATCATCCCAGCTGAACTCGCGCACTCGGTCACTCTGCACAAGAGAAAGCTGCTCGCGCAACTGTGCAAACAGCGGCAGCATAGAGCCTGCAATGTCCCGCGGATTGAGAGTGTCACAGGCACTGGCGACACTGGGTGCAAAGGCACTGAGTTCTGCGTTCAAAGTCAGCAGCTGTCGGTGTACTTCATCGATATGGGTATCTGGCTGCTGTAGCGTAAGGCTCAGCCAAGGCGTCCAGCGATTGAGCGTCTGCAACCATAAATATTCGTGCATCAGAGTCTGATCACTCTTGCGCTCACGCCCGCCATCAATGCGCGATACTACCGCTTGGGCGCGCGCTTGCACCAGCACTTGAACTTCCTTGAGACGATCACTCAAAACATGAGAGGCGCCGTAGTGCAGCACACTTGGCACAAAGCTTTGATCCAGTACTACCTTGCCGCTCTCACGCTTTTCCAGCACTTTCGCAATCGCTATGGTCGTCAACCCCGCCATGTCTTCCCCCTCTAGGAGAAGGCGAATATTACTCTGTGCCAAATCGGCATCGATACTCGTACTGGCCTCGTCGCTGCTATCATACAGCCTGGAGGATTCTACAAAATAGCGGCGCTTTTGACGCAGTGCACCGCTCTGCGCCTCGCCCTCAACGACAAGTGGCAGCGCCAGATAGATCTTTTTCTCCAAAGTGCCATCGGGAATTTCAAGCAGTAGCTCGCGATCACTCTCAAAATAACTGCCATCGGCGAAGACTCCTTGACAGTGCAGGAGTGAAAATTGGCCAATTTTAAGGCGCTCAGCGTCGGTTTCTAGCGCTGTTAGGCCATAGCCACCGGCGGCTGCAATCGCACTCACATAGCGCTCTACATAGTGACTAAAATAGCGCTCTTGTTGCTGAAAGTGCTGCGGGGCTATAAACATCCCCTCTTGCCACACGACCTTGCGATGCCTTTTCAAAGACCTCTCCTCATTTCTCTATTTAGAAGCTGGCGCTGTGGACATAGCCATCAAACGCCAGACACTCTTTAATTCTGTGTTGCTGCACCGCTGACAATTCGTCCACTGCGGCGAAGCGGTGCGCACTGTGCTCACTCGAGAGTGCGATATCGCCCTGCGGGGCCAGCTCACAGCGAAAAATAAACGCCTGCGAGTTATAGCTGCCGTGGTAGTAGACCCCGCTGAGGTACTTTATCTCAACCTCGCAACCCAACTCCTCGCGGCACTCGCGCAGCAGCGCCTGGTGAATCGTTTCCTCCGGCTCCAGCGCACCGCCGGGAAGCCCCCAGCTCTGACTGCCGTAAGTGGCTTTTAGCAGCAACACCCGCCCCTGTTCATCGGTTATCACTGCGTGGCTGCTGAGCCTAAAGGTATCTTCAAATGCCATCACTCATCCCTGAACGCTGTTTACGCTACCACCAGCCTTTTTTCTTTTTCGCCTTGGCGCTTAGCTCTACTACCAGCGCGTTGACATTCACGGTGATCACCTGCAAATCTGGGTTGTCGTCCAACTTCAGCAGCGCTTTTCCCACTGCGCTCTTGTAGTCGGCGAACTCAGCGAACACTGCAAGGTAGCGGCTGTCGCGCTGAATATCTAAAGCTAAAGTCTGTTCACCGGGCAACATCGGCTGTAGATACTGCGCATCGATCAGCGAAGCGCCCAGCGCCTTGCGATCGTCGAGGTAAATATCCAAGAATTCAGCGTTGTTAAATGCCCCGGGCTCACGCAGCTGATAGAGTCGCAGCACGATAGGGTGGTGATCTACGCCACCGTAGGGATTAACTTGGTCGCCGATGACCCAGCGGCTCTCTACCGAGAACGGTGTATTCGTCGGTGCCGGCTTAGATGAACAGCCGCCAATGAGTAACGCGCAGAACACCAGAGCAATTGAGCGGATCACGGTTGCTTACCTCGCAGCTCTTCCATAAAGATAGAGGAGAACTGGCGGTGGAACTCGCGCCGCGCCATCTTGCGCTGAAATTGCTTCTTGTAGAGCTGCCAGTACTTCTTATCGCGACTACCCCAGCCCGAGATATAACTGTTAAACATATCCTCCAGGTACTCAGGGCTCAGCTCTTCGATAAACTTATCCATGCTGCTTTGAATACACTGCATCAAAATATCGTAGTTCGGTTGATTTCCGCGCTGCTGAGCCAACAGCGCCGTCAACTGCTGTAAACTCTGCTGTACCCCGTCACCGGCGGGCTCCACCGTGATGCCACTGCTCGGCGGCTGCATCATCTCATCGTCTGCGAAAGGGTCCGCGCCGAGTTCTACCGTGCCAAGTGCCGCTTGAGCGCTAAAGCCCTCGCGCCCATGTTTATCGGTTTCCAGCGCATTAGCTTGCAGCGGTAGCTCAAGTTCTTCTTCGCGCAGCTGAATTTTCTGCGACTCGACAAATTGCGCATCATCGATATCCAGCTCATCGACCGAAAAGAGAGGCTCACTAAAACTAATGTCCTCTTCGTGTGGGGTTAAATCGGCACTGGCCAGTGCCGATAGGTCGGTAATAAGTAAAGTGTAACCGCCCATTTTCCACACATCCCCGTCGCCAACACTGTGATACTGGCCACGGTTTAATGCAGTGCCGTTGACGCTCATCCCATTAGTACTTTTATTGACCACTTGATAGCGCCCGTGGCGATCGCGGCTAACTTCTGCGTGCACCCGTGACAAACTCTTGGAAAAGTCGGGCAACTGCACATTGCAGTCGTAAGCCCGTCCTATCGTGCCGCCGCTAACGGGCAGCGCCATCTGACGACTGCTCAGGCGCTCGCTCTCGGGTATTTCGACCAACTGGATATTAATCGTCATTTACGCTCCTTGAGGCACAGCGCGAGCGAGCGGTTAAACGTCGGTAAGAAATTGGGGTTGAGCTTTAGAAAGTCTTTCGAAAAGTGCACACTCAAATCCTGTCTGCGCAACTCTGTGCGCTCGAAATAGTCGGTGGGGATACCCATTTTTTCCATCGAGTGCTCAAAGACCAAATCATACTCTAGAGCAACGTCAATCTCGCGCTGCCAAAGCATCTGTAACAGGGTGTCAGCACTGCGTGGTTTTTTCACCACGTTATAGCCATTTTTTTTCAAAAACAACCATTTGCTAGTATTAAACTTAGCACCGTAGCGCGCTTGATAGCGCGCGGCTTCAGCAGAGAGATCCAGTTGTGCGCCCGGGGTTGAGAACCAGGATAGAGCCTCTGAGATCACCGGATCTGACGGTGTGGCATATTTCGCCCTAGCCGCATTTGCCGAGCCCGAGAAAAAACCGTCCATCTGGTTAGTTTCAACCAGCAACTGCGCTTTGTCCCAGCTCATCATGTGCAATTCGTAGGGCTGCCCCATTTTGCGCAGCGTGCACTTGACGCGCTCCAGCGCTACCCCGCCCATCACACCGTTTTCCAGCGTTTGATAAGGCGGCCACTCCTGGGTCGCCAGCTTGAGCCGTTCGATCGCCGCGACAGATTGTACCTGCGCTGCCAACAGCAGCGCTAAGGCCGCTCCCAGCACTCTATTCTTCACCGGCTTTCTCAAGGTTCTCGCCTCTCCTCTCACACTATTCACTCAGGCCCAGTCGACGCAATCAGCTGATGTCCAGCTTGATTTCACCGCCTTCAATGTCCACGCTAACCGCGTCAATCGGCTGCTCTTCACTCAAGCGCATAATACACTCTTGGGCCAACTGAGGCATCAGCGAGCGATTGATAATCTGCTCGACCGCGCGCCCACCAGTTGTGGCATCGACATTGCGTGCAACCACAAAATCGACAAAGGCCTGACTCCAGCTAAAGCTCGCTGCGTACTGTGCCGCCAACTTGCGCTCTATGCGGCGCAAGTTAATCTCTGTGATTTGCGCCAGCTCGTCATCGCGCAGTGGGTAGTAGGGAATGACCGTGCTACGCCCGAGGAAAGCTGGCTTAAAGAAGTTCTGCAGCTCGGGGCGAATCTGCTCCACCAGCGCCTCGTTCTCCGGCATCTGCTCGCTGCGCTCACAGATATCGCAGATCGCCTGATCGGCGGCATTCGACGTCATGATGATAATCGTATTTCTAAAGTCGACACTGCGCCCTTCGCTGTCCTTGATATAGCCCTTGTCAAAGATTTGATAGAACATGTCGTGCACCCCAGTGTGTGCCTTCTCCATCTCATCGAGCAGCAGCACAGAGTAGGGGTTGCGGCGAATGGCCTCAGTTAGCACACCGCCCTCACCGAAACCGACATAACCGGCTGGGGAGCCGAGTAGCATCGAAATCTTGTGCTCCTCTTTAAACTCCGTCATGTTGATCACGGTGAGGTTGTCTCCTCCACCAAAGACCTCATCGGCCAGCGCCATCGCGGTCTCCGTTTTACCGACACCGCTGGGGCCGCACATCAGGAAAACCCCCACAGGCTTACGGTTATCTGTCAGTCCAGCGCGCGAGATGCGGATGCTCTTGGAAAGTTCTGAAATCGCGGTCTTCTGCCCGATCACGCGCTCACTCATCGCGCTCTCCAGCGAGAGCAACTTCGCAACCTCATCTTTGACCATGCTACCGGCGGGGATCCCCGTCCAGTTAGAGATAACCTCTGCAATCGTCTGCTGATCGACCATCGCCTGTACCAGCGGTGTGTCACTCTGTAGTTGCGCTAGCTGCTCGCTCAACGCTAACAGCTGTTGCTGTTTAGCTGGATCGACATTGCCGTCAACGTGCTCTTGCTGTAACTGCTGGTTGAGCTCAATCAGTTGCACGACAAGTGCCTGCTCGTTGTCCCACTGGGTTTTCAGTGTTGCCAGCTCAGCGTCTAATTCATTCAGCGTCTGCTGCAGCGCCACAATCTCTTCTTCTCCGCTGCTAAACACGGCCTGCTCTGTGCTCGCCGCCTCCAGTTCACCGCGCAGGTAGCTTATGCGCTGCTCCAGCGCCTCGATAGGCTCTGGCTTAGCGCCCTGCGTCAAAGCAATACGTGCAGATGCAGTATCGAGCAAACTGATGGCTTTATCCGGCAGTTGGCGCGCCGGCAGGTAGCGCACTGACAATTGCACCGCCGCCGCAATTGCCTCTTCGCGAATAAAGACCCCGTGGTGCGCGCTCAGTGATTTCGCCACACCGCGCAGCATCGCCGTGGCATCTGCCTCGCTCGGCTCTTCCACTTTGACGACCTGGAAGCGCCGCGTCAGCGCGGGATCCTTCTCAAAGTATTTCTTGTACTCGGCCCAAGTGGTCGCCGCCAGAGACTTAAACTCACCGCGCGCCAGCGCGGGCTTGAGCAAGTTGGCCGCATCATTTTGCCCCGCAGCCCCGCCGGCACCAATCAACGTGTGCGCCTCATCGATGAACATCACGATAGGCGTCTGTGAGCTTTTGACCTCGTTGATAACATCTTTAAGGCGATTCTCGAACTCGCCTTTGATACTGGCACCTGCTTGGAGCAAACCTAGGTCTAAGCTGTGAATTTCAACGCCCTGAAGTGCTGCAGGTACTTCATTGGCTACCACGCGAAGCGCCAGCCCCTCGACCACAGCGGTTTTACCAACGCCTGGCTCACCGACCAGAATAGGATTGTTCTGGCGCTTGCGGCATAAAATATCAATTGCCGCGCGCACTTCGCCATTGCGCCCCGAAATCGGGTCGATACGTCCCTCGCGCGCCTGCGCCGTCAAATTAACCGTGTACTTATCCAGGGCGCAATCGCCCGCTGGCGCTGTGGATAAAGGCGCACCACCGGCAGAGGACGTTGTCGCGGCCACTGCCAGTTTAGCTATTTGCCCCTCGAGCGATTCGAGCGACACTTGCTCTAAGACCGCCAGATTGAGCTGGCGCACACCAAAGCTATCTTTTTGCAACAGGCTGTAGATCAGGTGCAACGCACACACTTGGCCGTGTCCAAAATTAACCGACGCCTGCAACCAGGCAGATTCAACCAGTGCGCTCAACTGCGGGCTGACACTTGGCTGCCCCTGGCTCTTGTTGGCAAATTTGCTCAAGCGTTGCTCTAACTCGGCGATCAAAGCCGCGTTATCAATGTTTTGGCGGGAGATAAAGGCACTCACATCAGTATCTGGAGTGCGCAGTAACTGTACCAACCAGTGCTCAATTTCGATCACTGAAGCGCCTTGATTCATCGCGGCGCCCGCCGCTTGCTCCAGGGCTCCCTTGGCGCCCGCGTCCAACTTGGCAACTAAATTACTTAACTTTATCTGTGACATGGTACACCTATCATTGTAATAGTATTTGGTGAATGGCATCGCGCTTGCGCTGTGGAGCCAGACAATTGGACTCCCCTAGGCGCAGCGCTTGCCTTGAATTGCTCAACAGCTGCGGCTCGCTCAAAAAACGCCTGCGCACCTGCAGCAGTAATTTTATCGGGGTCGGCTCACGCAGATAGTGCTGCGCCACCCGTTTGAGGGCTGCACTAAAGTGCACATCACCCTGAATTCTCAAGTACTCTTCACGTGAGCTCACCGCCACGCAGATTTCGATACTTTTTGCCTGCAGCGTACAGCGTTTACCCAGGCACACCCCTCGCCCAAGGCGGTTGTTAAGCTCGCCGCGCGCACTGAGCTGTGACAGCATGGAACGCGGTAATAGGTGGTGGCTGTGTAACTGTGCGCGCACTTGGATGTTTAGCTCAAAATAATCTGCCAGCAACCGCTGCAGTGTCGGTAAATGATTGCTCTTTTGTCCCAACAGCAAACTGTAGGGCAGCAGCGCACTGTTGTGCTCACTTAGCCCCGACAGCGACTGCAGCGCTCGGCGCTGGGAAAAACGCGTGAGCTCGCGTCCCTGTAAACGCTCTTGCTCATCGCGCAGCAGCAGGTGATTGCGTTCACGCTGGGCGAGGTACAGCTGAGTGTAGCGGTGGTTGAATATGTTCAAAAAATCCAACAGCGCACTGTCATCCTGATGCAAACTGGTTAGCAGCTGCTGGTAAAAGTAATCTGGCAGCACACTCTTAGCGCCCCCCAGCGCCTCTAGCACCACCTCTACTGTGATCGCACTGCCCTGCGTTGCCACGTGCTGTATCTGTGACATGTTTGCCTTGGGTAGCGCTGAGAGCGCAAAGTAGAGCTGTCCTTGAGCTGCACTCATGCGCAGCACCCTGACTGCTTGTATCAGCTCAAAATCGCTCGCATGTGTACGCAGAGCCGACACTACAGACACAGCTGGCTCCCCTGTACGGCTTTAAATTCACGACGATAGTTATCATCGCCGAAATGGCGAACGCGCAACTGCACAAAACGGTCATAGCTGCAAAACTGTTGTAAGAACACATTAATTACCTGGGCGAAGACACTGGCACTCACTTTGAGTGTGCGTCTATCCAGAGTGAGCTCAACTTCGCTACCACTGCTGAAAATAGGCTGACCATCGACTTGGACACTGCCCACGGTAGGCTTAAAACTCAGCGCGACAATCGCGCCGACCTGTGCCGCTTCGCGCCCCTGATGACACAGCGCCAACATATCGCGCAGCTGCCCAGCGGGGTCTTCAGCTTGCTGCAGTACGCTAAAATTCGTATTGAGCAGTGCAATCAAACGCCAGTAAAGTTCATCCTGTAAGTCGGGGTAGACTGGGCCAGTAGGCACTTGCGCCACGGATAACTCCCCCGGCAGATCGGTATTACTGAGGTTTTGCACCTCGCTGCCCGTCGCAATGGTGCACGGTGCGCGCCCGTTACTGCAGGTCAAATCAAGCGCTAACGTAATCGACTCTCGCGACAGTTCTTGTTCTGTCACCCCGACACTCAACTCAAC
>JBMZCU010000019.1:0-21965 GCA_049613705.1 Pseudomonadales bacterium
GCGGCATCGGCCTGGGGAAGCCCCGGCAATTTTAAAATACGCGAAACCATGTGCTGTACTTGAGACTTCTGCGCCCCACCACTGCCAACTACAGACTGTTTGACAGCTCGCGCCGCATATTCATAAACCTCGAGCGACTGCTGGCGCGCCGCGACAATAGCAGCACCGCGCGCCTGCCCCAACTTCAGGGCAGAATCGGCATTTTTCGCCATGAACACTTGCTCGATAGCAAACTCCTGCGGCGAATACATTTCAATGACCTGAGTCACCCCTTCAAACACTTGGTTGAGCTTGTCGGCCAAATCACCTTCTTGCATGCGAATACAACCGCTGGCGACGTACTCATTGCGCATGCCGTTGGCATTGATAACACCGTAGCCTGTGATTCTCGAACCGGGGTCTATTCCCAAAATTAGCATTTAGCTCTCTATCCAGCGCTGAAAACTAGCCATTTTACGCCGCTGCGCACTAAAAATCCCAGCGTTCTCATCGATTGATATACTTGCGCGGCACGCGCTTACTGACACCTGTAAATAAGGTATAGGGAATGGTCGATGCAGCCTCTGCCACTTCACAGACGCTGAGGTTCTCACCCCACAACTCGACGAGGCTACCTAGCTGTGCGCCCTCGATATCTGTCAAATCTACAGTCACCATATCCATAGAGACTCGACCGGCGACGATCGTGCGCTGCCCATTCACTAAAATGGGAGAGCCGTTGCCGATGTGACGGTCATAGCCGTCTGCATAGCCAATGGCAATAGTGCCGATCTTGCGCACTTTGTCACACTTGAAACTCGCCGCGTAGCCGACACATTCGCCCTCGGGTACTTCGCGGATAGCGATAACTTCGGTTGTAAAACTCATCGCCGGCTTGAGCTTATCTGCCACTGGATGTGCTTGAGGAAACGGTGTCGCCCCGTAAATCATCAGCCCGCACCGCATCCAATCACGCCGCGCGTTTTCAAGGGATAAAATCGACGGAGAGTTAGCCAGAGAATGTTCGACACCGAGACCGCTAACCGCACTGTCAAAGAAGGCGATCTGCTGCTGTGACATGGGGTTGTCCAGCTCGTCGGCGCAAGCCATATGCGACATCATTACGATCTTTTCCACACACGCCATCGCTGATAGCTGATGATAGACTTCGACCGCCTCCTGTGCATTGAGCCCCAGGCGATGCATTCCAGAATCTATCTTGGGCCAGACGTGAATGGGTTTGGCAAGCTTGGCATCGCGTATCATCTCAACTTGATGCACACTGTGCAGTGCGGTCCAAAAGCCCATTTCAGCAATGAGTGGTAACTCATCCGCGCTAAAAAAGCCCTCAAGTAATAACACAGGGGCCTTAATACCCGCCTCGCGCAGTTCAACAGCCTCTTCGATGCAGGCGACCCCAAAAGCGTCAGCGGTGCCCTCTAACTTTTTGGCCACCGCGACGGCACCGTGACCGTAGGCATCAGCCTTAACAATAGCCATAGCCTTGGCTGTTGGGGCCAGTGACTGTGCCAATTTAAAGTTGTGTTCTATCGCCGCGAGATTGATAACCGCCTGTGCCGCTCTTGCCATGTTTCTCTGTACCTTTTTTCAGACCAAAAAAAGACGGCTCTCGCCGTCTGTCTTAGACTCTTAGCAGGGACGGCGTTGCGCCCCCAACTAAATCACACTGCCATAATAGCTTCGATTTCAATATCGACAGCCTTTGGCAAAGCGCTAACTTCATATGCTGCACGTGCAGGATAAGGCTCGCTGAAATAGCGTGCCATCACTTCGTTGACCGTGGCAAAGTTTGACAAATCAGCCATTAAAATTGTCACCTTGGCAATGTCATTCATCGTGCCGCCAGATGCCTCTGCAATCGCTTTGAGGTTTTCAAAGACACGTACCGCCTGCGCCTCAAAACCACCTTCAACCACTTCCATAGTCGCCGGATCCAGTGGGATCTGCCCAGAGATATATACAGTGCCGCCCACTTTAACCGCTTGTGAATACGTACCTATTGCCGCAGGGGCTTTATCTGTAGAAATAACACTTCGATTTGCCATTTTTGCTCCTAATCATCGCCAGCGCTGCGCGCCAAAAAACAAAGAAAGTACCGCGCTAGCGCACCATTTACAACACCCAGGCATACGTCGCGACGCTCCAAGTACTGCCTGTGGCGTAAAAACACCCAACAAGCGAGTGTAAAACGCTAATAAACAAACCTCAGGTTTAAGTGCACTTAGCCTTTCTCACCATAGGTTATACCAGTCTAGTGAATTATATCTAGAATTATTTATTGTTTTTATGAAAAAAATTAGGTCTAATTATGGGGACATTATTACTGCCAAGACTGCCTTCGGCAATGAGAACTGACAGCTTTTTACTATGCGAAAATTAGATAGAATTGACCGTAACATCCTGCGTATTTTACAAAATGACGGCAGGATTTCTTACACTGAACTGGCTGACAATGTAGGGCTATCCACCACACCCTGTATCGAGCGTGTAAGACGCTTAGAGAAAGAAAAATTCATCGAGGGCTACTACGCGCGGCTCAATCCTAACGCACTGGGCTTCGACATGCTGGTTTTCGTCGAAATTGCGCTGTCATACCAGTCCCCCGATGCCTTTGAACGCTTTAACGAAGCCGTAAAAGGGCTGCCCTATATTCAGGAGTGCCACTTGGTATCAGGTGATTCTGATTACTTGTTAAAAGCGCGCATCAAAGACATGTCAGAGTATCGCGCTCTGCTCGGTGAGATGCTATTGACCCTGCCCGGCGTCAAAAACTCAAAGAGCTACATTGTGATGGAAGAAGTTAAAGAGGTTGTCGGCTTACCGATTAAAACCTAATGCTTAACGCACGAGGGTGAGCCCATACTAGCTGGCTCACCTGCTACCCTCACACAGTTAAACCCCGTTCAAAACCTATTACTTCTCTGTTTTAAACGTCTTTTTTCTAAACGGTCAAGGTTTTAAGAAATAATCCTATGTTTTCCAACGGCGCTTTCGTCCAAAATGCACTTATTGAGTTTTGGTAAGGACGCCAGTCAACGCAGGAGATGCGAACTCATTTTACCGCCAAGGGAAGTGGTGGTATCGGCAAGGATGTCGAGAATAAGGGCTTTGAAATGGATGACATTTAAGCCCTTTTATTTTGCCTGCTCCACAGTGAGAGGCCGGTTGGGAAACCTCCAGCACTCAACCGATACATGCTGCATAGCGGATATGCGGTATCGGCAAGGACGTCGAACGAAGGGCTTGGGAATGGATAACGTTCGAGCCCTTTTATTTTGCCTGCTTTTCAGAGCACTCGGGGAAGTTAACCTCCCCCTATCACGATACTACTTAAAGCTTCGCCAGCAGCGCTTCCAGCTTAATCTGATCAGCTACAAAGCCTTCAATACCTGTCTTCAGCTTCTCATTCGCCATTGCATCAGCAGCCAACTGCGAAGCAAAACTCGCTTCGTCAATCTGGCTTACTGCCTGCTCAGTGCTAGCGCCTTCTGCGTTTAAAACCCGCGCTAAAGGTGTATTAATCTGATCGAGTTCTTGCATCAACGCAGGGCTGATCGTAAGGCGGTCACAGCCTGCTAAGGACTGAATTTCACCAATATTTCTAAAGCTGGCGCCCATCACGATCGTGTCGTAGTTATGCGCCTTGTAGAAATTATAAATGCGGCGCACTGACTGTACCCCAGGATCGTTTTCGCCGCTGTAATCCTGCTCTGGATTGGCGGCTTTGTACCAGTCTAAAATGCGACCGACAAAAGGCGAGATCAAGTAGACACCGGCATCGGCACACGCCGCCGCCTGGCCAAAACCAAAGAGCAAGGTCAGGTTACAGTTGATACCCTCCTGCTCGAGCTGTTTAGCCGCTTGGATCCCCTCCCATGTGGAGGCCATCTTGACTAAGATACGGTCGTTGTCGATTCCGGCTGCGTTGTACATCTCAATCAACTGGCGCGCACTGGCCAGGGTACCCTCTACATCGTGGGACAGTCTCGCATCAACCTCCGTTGAGATGCGCCCGGGAATGGTCTGTAAAATTTCTAAACCAATCAGCACGGCGAGCTTCTGTGTCATATTTGCCAGCATCTGTGCATCGCTACCACCCTGGGCGGAAGCCCACTGTTTAGCCTGCTGCAACAGCGGTGCATAGGCGGGCAGTGCGCTGGCCTTTAGCAGCAGCGAGGGATTAGTGGTCGCATCTACCGGAGTAAACTGTTTGATTGCATCTATGTCACCAGTGTCGGCAACAACTGTGGTCATCTGCTTTAATTGTTCTAATTGACTTGCCATTCTCTTTCCTAAATTCTGTCTAGTCTATTCGCCCTGGTACCTAGGGCCCTTTACTGAGTCTCGACCCTTGCAAAGGCCTCTTCGAGTACGCTCAGTCCCGCGCCCTTTTTATGAGCTTGCTCACTGATCACTCTGCGAAACTGTTTGCCGCCGCGCATGCCGTGAAATAAACCCAACATGTGCCGCGTGATATAGCTCAGCGACGTGCCTTCAGCCAGTTCGCGCTGGATGTAAGGTAACATACTTTGCAACACTAGCTCCCTAGTCGCAGGTGCTTTTTTTGCGCCGTAGAAAAGCTGATCGACCTCAGCCAAAATGGCGTAGGGATTGTGGTAGGCCTCACGACCTATCATTACACCATCGACCGCCGCCAAGTGCGCTTTGGACTGCGCAATATCTTTAATCCCGCCGTTGATAATAATTTCGAGCTCAGGGTAGCGCTCCTTCAAAGCGTAGACACGCTCGTACTGCAGTGGCGGCACATCGCGATTCTCCTTGGGGCTTAGGCCCTGTAAGATCGCCTTGCGCGCGTGCACGATAAAGGTCGTGCAGCCCGATTCTGCAACGATTTCGACAAAGCGCTGTAGTAAGGGGTCACTATCCAATTCATCGATACCTAAACGATGCTTAACCGTGACCGGGATATCCACAACCTTTCGCATCGCCGCGAGGCAGTCACGCACTAGCTCAGGGTGTGCCATCAAGCAGGCGCCTATCATGTTGTTCTGCACACGATCACTGGGACAGCCCACATTGAGATTGACCTCATCATAGCCCCACTCTTGGGCCATCTGCGCACATTGCGCCAACTCATCTGGGTTACTACCACCGAGCTGCAGCGCCACAGGATGCTCTGTGTCATTAAAATCCAGGTGTCTCGCCCGATCACCATGAATCAGAGCCCCTGTTGTCACCATTTCGGTATAGAGCAGAGTATTCTGGCTGATTTGACGGTGAAAGTGACGACAGTGCCTGTCTGTCCAATCCATCATAGGCGCAACGCTGAAGGTTCTATCTAAAGAGTCTTTTGAACCATGCGAGTTAGAAACTGAGTTATCGATATTTTTCAATGATATATTCTTGTGTAGATCTGTTTGTTTTTGTCAGTTTTAGGCGTTTTGTGCAACGAAAATCGCGATCGATAAGCCTGTGTGTCAAATAAGCTATCGCGACTCTCTGCGCACCAACCAAAACAAGCGAGCCATTTTCCTATACGCCGAAATTACGTATCAGGTATCTGCAAAGGGGCCACATTATACATCAAGAGCTACTCACATTCGATCAACAGCGCTCGAGGAAGCTAGATCACATCACAGTGAAACGTTACTCACTCATTTGAGCCTTACCGCTGCCCTTTTTCTAGCGGCCATAAAAAAGCACTTAGATCTGACGATATAAGTGCCTTAAATTCAATGCAGTGCGTACAGCCTTTGTGATTACTTATATTACTTAGTTATCGTTAATAATCAGCATCTTGTTGTCAATCAAATGATCGATGATCTCTTGATCATTGCTGAACCCACCCACTAAATCGGTGTTCTCTAGTGTGATGACTTGTTCAGCCTTACCTGCGACCTCTCCATCAGTAAACAAACCCTGAGAGTTGATCATCACTTTTGTCGCATCCCCATCTTGTTCAAAGTGAATGTATTGATCTAAGCTTTGCTGTTCATCTGTACTGTCAAGCTGCAGAATCTCACTCAAATCCAATGTATCTCCTTTCGCTTGGTCAAAACTGGCGATCACCTCAAAGTGTGGTTGCCCGGCATCACTGATCGCATCTTCATGGAAGACAAAGATATCTCTATCGCCTTCATCTAAGATGTTAAAGCGCTCACTTGCAGAATCAAAAGTATCTTGTGCCGTTTGGCTGTTGAGTGCCTCACTACTTTGGACTGAAAAATCTGCATTAACACGCAAGACATCACCGTTACTAAGCTGACTAACACCGTCAACACCTGCAATGGTGAAACTGACGGTAGCAGGCTCACTCGTTGCACCACTGCGATCTTCAGCTGTATAGGTAAAGCTAATTTCCCTCGTGTCTCCCTCATCCATCTTCTTCAGGAAGCTACTCGCAGTGAACTCGACTTCATTGCCGATAACCTTTGCTGTTCCCAAGGTTTTATTGCCCGCTTTAATAGCAATAGACTGCCCTGCAGTAACATATTGGCCCTCGATCGTTTTTATCATCAACTCGTCACTGTCAGCATCGGTATCATTGTCGAGCACATCGATCAACAACACATCATTTTCAGTGGGGTAACTATCCACTAATGCATCCACCTCAAATGTAAAGCCTTTTGGTTTGACGCCAATAAACTTAAGGCTGTCAAAATCGGCGCGAGGAATAACCTCTCCGCTTGCGTAGGTTTTACTGCCAGAGGTTAACGTACCTTTATTAAAGATAATTTTGATTTGATTGATATCACTATCTAGCTGTGAGAGGTCGATATCGAAATTACCGGTGCTATTTCCATCGACAGTCGGTACAACATTGCCATTAGCATCAATCACGGCAAATTGCGTCTTTACAGTATCGGTCTGGTAGCGACTAAACTCTGCTTCAACATTCCAGACAAAGGTAAAGCTACCATCCTCTCCATTAGCCCCCACATGCGCGAATGAGGATTGCGTGTCTGTCGCCCTATCGGCCGGATATAAAGTCTGCGGGCCTTGCGGATCAGGATTACCGTCTTTATCAAACCTTTGATAGTAGGTATCTGTTTGCGACGTTTCATCACTCGCACCAGTCCAGCTAACAACGTAATTCCCCTCAGCATCGAGTGAAGCAACCGACGCTCTACTTTCGTCAGAGAATGTACCCGATGTTGCTGCATAATCAACACCGATCATATCTTGAATTTGGCTTTCAAGCTTTATCGGTGGAGTGTGTTTTGGCTCACCTGACTTATTAAAATGTTGAACATAGAGATCTTTCTCCTCATTAAGATCTGAATGCCCATGCCAAACAACGACAAAATCACCATTTTGTCCAACACTGTGAATCTGCTCGCTAAGGTCAATTCCATTATTTCCACTGAAATTATTAGCATGCCCTTCGCCATCGAGCTTAACTTCTCTTCTAGTATCTGTACTGGCATCGTAGATAGCGACAGTCAAGGATGTTTGCCCCATACCACCGGAGGAAGAGTCCATCATCACCGCATAGGAGCCATCATCATCGGTTGAAATAAACCCTGTGAGTTTATCTCTATTCATCCCCGTCAAAGTGACTGCATCACCTATTGGCGCCCCGTCCTCACTGAACTTGCGCACATTAACATAAGAGGTATAAGACGCCTGCGTATTGCCCATGTCATTCGTCCAGGCAAGATAATAATCGCCATTAGATTCCGACGACACCAGGCGCGGCTGCCAATTAGTGGCATCTTGAACCCAGCCAGTCATGTCGGCAACTTTAACGGCATCACCTGCTAACGTGAGGTCAGTACTCAGGCGTTGAACATATACCTCATTAGACACATTCTGATTACCTGGAGTTTCTTCAGCTTGGCTACGTGAAACATAGGAAACAAATAATTCGCCTGTTGATTCATTCAAAAGCACATCGACATTGCTTTCAAGGGTATCTCCAGTGCCAGGTGTCTGCAGCTGAATCTTTGAGCCAACCTTCTTACCCGTCGCATCAAACTTCTGCATGAAAACTTCATCTTTGGGCGAACCCCAAGTATGGACGAAACTTCCATCAGGTAATGCTGTAACAACAATATCTGTAATATCAGTGGTGTAGCCGTAGTAGTCAGGCCCCGCTACATCTTTATAGTCATCTTGATTAAAGCCTGTGGTCTCACTAACATCATGGCTACCCAGTAATTCACCACTGCTGCTAAACACCTGATTAATGTATTTATACTCATAGGAAGACTCCATCAGATTCGAGTTGGCCTCTTCGGTCTCGAGTAACAGGACAAAGTTACCATTTTGTAGTTGCGTCATTTCAATGGTACGTACAAAGCCGTTACCGTTGTGCGCAGTAACGTCAACGACATCGGAAGTGCCGCCAGTGAAGTTCGTCAAGTTAACTAAGCCAGTGACATCTTGAAATTCTTTGTCAGGCGCAATCTCGTCATCATTGGCTACTGGGGTTCGATTAGTATCATCTAAACCTTCTACAGTGAGCCTGACGGTAGCGGGGTCACTCTGTGCGCCGTTACTGTCTTGAATGGTGTAATCGAAACTGATCTCTCTCCTATCCCCATCATCCATGTTTTTAAGCGCCTCACCGGGCGTGAACTCAATTTCACCCGCCACGACACGTGCAGTACCTAAAACCGTTTTATTTTCTTTAATCGTGACAACTTGACCCTTGCTGGCATCTTCTCCGTTAATCGTCAAAATGCTAATGGGGTCTTTATCCGGGTCTGAATCATTGGCCAACACATCGATTGTGAGCGGCGTGCTTTCATCGGTTACATAGCCTTGCTGTACAGACAACTGTAAGTCGAACGCTTCTCGACTCACCCCCTGCATGATGGCGTTTTGCCAGTCGGATGCGATAATCTCGCTGCCGCTGGGTAGTACCACACCGTCAATGAGCAGCGTGCCTTTGCTGTACTCTACCCGGTACAATGTGCTGTCATCACCTTGTAGAGCACCTAAAGTAAAGTCTCCCGTCTCATTGTCGTTGGTGATGATGATCGCCTTGCTACCATCTGCATGGTAAGTTTGCGTATAGAGGGAGCCTGCGGACTCAAACGTGGTGGCAAACTGGCCATTTTCACCTAAGGCAATCACCTCGACATTAGTCGCCTGCGCGCTCAAATCGTCGAGCGGCCCCGTTTTTACGATACCGCCAATTTTAGTTCCGTCACTGGCATATTTCTGGGTGTAGATCGCATCACTCTGCCAGGCGACCACATAATCACCGCTATCACCTACACTGACTACATGTGCATTTAGGTCATCTCCAGCTGGCGTGTCGAGGCGGTCACTGTTCACTATATTGGCATCACTGTCAAAGCGGCGGATGTAAATATCGTGGCTACCGTCTTTTGCGCCTGCACCACTCCACACTAGAACAAAACCGCCATCTTCTAGTGCCGTTAATGCGCTCTGTATATCTGATACGTTTTGCTTACCCACTTTTGTATCAAAACGCTGGGTTTGTCCTATTTGCTCGCCATGAAGGTCAAAGCGTTTGAGCAACATCTGCGCCCCCTCAGCGTCAGCAGATTGGTAGGCAACAACCACTTCCTCTGAGTGATTGATAGTGATTGCTTGCGCATCGATACTCACTGCATCTAATAGAATTTCTGTGCCTTGTACTTCAAAGTTGTTATCTAAAAACTGTAGATAACTCGCTTCCCCCACTGCAAAATTCAGCACAAACCCATCAGTGACTTCCTGTAACTGAATGTCTGTAACACCTGCGCTATCCTTTAGATTCTCCGGTGTGATATTGACTATTGCGCCTTGTTTTTTGCCATTGCTTTTAAACGCTTGTAGATAAGCATTTAATGTTCCTGTTTCCGGGTTTACAGAGGTAAATACGGTTGCATACGCCCCGCTGTTACCCGCCTCCAAGATATACACTTCATTAGCACTTGTTTGATGAGGAGCTGGAGCAGGTTCCCCCGCCCCTTCAATATCAAAGTTTCCGGTCCAGCGTGAAAGCTGCTCTACAGTGTTAGAACCCGCTGAAAAGGTGTAGTTAAATGTTCCGTCAGCGAGATGCGTTAGCTCTCCATCGTGTGTAGATCCGCGACCAACGGCATAGTTGAGCTCGCTTACTGTAGGTGAAGAGCCGTCACTTGGGAACACCGTGGCATTAATTGAACTCGACTTACCGGCGACTGTTGAGCTTACATCGTAGTTGTAAACCGCAATCGTATTACCATTTGCATCAATTTCTATGGCGATAGATTGCCACTGTAACGTAGCCAATGAGCGCGCCGTTTTAGGGTTCAAGGAACCGACAAAGCTGCTTTCATTGACGATATTTCCGCTGGCATCTAAATCCGTGCGATAAAGCTGATTTGTACTCAGCTTTACGTGAAAGGCTGCAAATAGCTGCGTGGTGGGGTCATACACCAACTCCACAGACAAATATGAGGCATTTTTGTCTACTTTAGTGAGTTGAACAGCCTCTCCTACACGCGTGTTTGTAGTCGGATCAACCACCCAGGAATAAGCTTCATACTGAGAAAATTCGCCATCGCCGTTATTTTCGTAGCGCTTATAGCCTGTGGCAGTGAACAACATCAGCCCTTGCTGCGTCTCAACAACGTTGATCCAGTGTGCCGTGTCAAAGCTATGGCTTTCTACACTCCACTCATAATTACCGTAATCGTTGTGGTAACCTTTGTAGTAATTTGTAGAAACGGCTAAGTTCCCTTTCTCCTGATGCACAACCTCTAAGTTCTGATCAAGCACCATCGTCTTCACTTCAGGCTGATTCGTTATTTCATTCGGCTCAATCCAAGAGACAAAGCTGTTGCCATTGGCCATCAAAACAACATTGGTATTGCCACCACTGCCTATACTTTCACTGTTTGCACCACCTGCATAGAATTGATAATCCTCTAAAATACGTTCATCTGTCAGTGCTTTACCACTGGCATCATAACTGCGAACGGTTAGATCGGTACTGTGATGAGAAGTGGTACGATTGGGGTCTGTACTCTCTAAAGCAGACTTGTAGGGCGTGTGCCAAAACACATTAAAACCACCGTCAGCAGAAGGTGCGACGGTTATATCGCCGAAGTTCTTTTTGTAATCAGATGTCCCTTGCCACTGGTTAACCTGAAATTCTTTGCCCAGCGCCTTGCCATCTGCATCAAATACACGCGCATAGAGATTCGGGTCACCCGCGCGCGCTGCGTTCTCACCAAGCCAGACCCTTACAGTATTGCCATTATCGAGTACAACCTCCTGGACAGAGGCGTCATGCATTTCCCTAAATTTGCCAGAGTGAGCAACTCGAGTGACTTGATTTGTTGCACTGGCGCTGCCATTGGAGCTTGTAGCCTGCGACACGCCCGCCGTCTCAATCGCGATGCTCTGTAGCGACCCGACGCTGTCCCCGTCTTTATCAAACTTCTGCACATACACCGATGTTGCGTTATTTTTGGCTTGGCCAATAAACGTGACTGCGTAATCACCCGCATCACCTATCGCTGTAATCTTAGGCTCAAACTCCATTTTTGACAGAGCTTGGTTACCTTTATACTCAACAGCGCTCCCCTCCTTTGTACCATCGGCATTAACGCGCTGAATATAGTATACACCCGTCTCAGTACCACCGTAGATCAGTACCGACGCCCCCTCTTTGCCGACACTGGCGTAATCAAATAAATCACCCTGCTTGCGAGTACTGAGATCATCCTCGTGTTTAATACCCGTCTGCGATGCGCCGCTAAAACCTGTAATCCCCACACTGGCATCAACCCAGTAGCCGTTATCGTCCTGCGCGTCTGGGGCATTGTTGTTGACTGAATGTAAAGCGACGTTTTCAGCCACACCGCCCACATTGATAACCACCTGCTCGGTGGGCTCTACCTGGCCATCTTCAGCGGTTGGAATCGTAATTTCAAAATCACTGACATTCTTGGGAATAATTAACATCCCAGTATCCGCGTCATAGCGTACACCACGGGTAAAACTAAAATCGGCTGGGTTGCCAATATCCTCGCTGCTAATCGAGCCACTGACTGTCAGCGGCTGCAGCGAAGCTGCCTTGGAGGCTTCAAACAGTTCGACACGCACCACAATATCATCGCCCTCGGTGACGCTCTCACGCTCTGCCGCTACCGCGATAACATCCGTGCCCGTTTTCACCCCTTCATCGTTGTCTAAGATAAGTGCATGCGCGCTAATACCGCTGGCCCCAAGCGCCAGCGATAGCGTCTCAACTTGCTCATCTAACACATCATCTGTGGTATTCACTGTCACTTTGAACGACGTGACATTCTTAGGAATACTCAATGTATCAGTGTTAGGGTTATACTTTACGCCCCCGGTAAAGCTCAGCGCTTGCGCGTAGTCGATGCCTTCACTGGCTGTACCGCCCATAAGCATTTTGACCTGCGTCACTTTGCTGGTCTTTGCGCTCAACACAACATTGAACTCTATCGCATCACCTTCTACGACGCGCTCCGCCAATGCGCTGACAGACTTAACAGCAACACCCTTACCACCTTTGTTGTTCTTATCGACAATGCTGCCGGTCACACTGCTTTTTTCGATCGTGAGTTCAACGCTCTCATTGACCTCATTGGCCTTATCGGATTTGGTGGCGATAACCACGTTAAAATGCTGTACCCCGGCAGGCACTGTAATGAGCTGCTTTTTAGCGTTGTAAGTCACGCCGTCACTGAAGGTAGGAACACGGTAATCCTTGTTCAACAACGCCGTTCCCGCCAGCGTAAAAGAGAGCGTATAGGCACTGTCAGCAGCAGCTGCCATGCCTATGCTGTAGCTCATTTTCTGACCTTCCAGCACGACATCGCCCTTGGCGTCCCCCTCTGTGTTAGGGGTAATGGACGCAACGTTAGGTTTGCCCGTCTCACTAAAGTCGACAATAACGCCGCTGGCTTGGGCACCACCTATTTCCACAACCACTGACTCGTTGGGCTCATCGATATCGTCTGCGGTGGTTTTTACCCCCAGCGTAAATTCGGAGACACCGGCGGGCAGTAACAGGAATTTTCCGTCATTAACCAGACGCACTCCATTGCTAAAGATGTAGTTCTCACTGTAGTCCTCACCGGCAACCGCCTGCCCAGTGAGGGCGAAATCGAAGTAGGTGGGAATGTCAAAGCTCTTATCTAACCCCACTTGGAAAGTAAGAATCTGCCCCTCTTCAACATTGCCACCACTGTTGGCGACACTGATGCCGGACACTTCTGGTCTTGAACCTGCGAGTACTTGAATCTCAAAGTCTTGCTCGCTCTCTGATTCATCGTCACTCTCTGCAATCACTGTGACCTTTAAGGAGCCAGCACTGAGTTTACTCGCATCGGCGACGCGAACCTCCCCTGTGATTGCATCTATCTTGAACGCACCATTGGCATCGTCTTTCAAGCGATAGCTCACACTGTCATCGGGATCGACAGCAAGGGCACGCAAGCCAACATAGGCATTGTCAGAACCCTCAAGGGCAACTAGATTCTCAAGGTCGTCAATATCAGAGATATCGCCTACTGGTGGACTGAGCTGTACTTGGTAGCCCTCTTCATCTTTGATGACCCATTTTTCGGCAACGTTACCGGCTACATCAGATGCTCCAACAGTCGCCTCTACCACACGATCAGTATCCGCAGCTAAATCACCACCGGGTACATCAATCGCAAAACGGCCATCTGCTGCCACTGAGCCACTAAACTCTTTACCATTGACGCGCACCGTGACTGTATCGCCCGGGGTAAACTCTCCTGTGACGATACCGCGAACCGGAATATCGAGACCGACCTCGGCTGCTTTTATGATATCGTCATCGCTGATATCAGCTGCCAGAGTAATCTCAGTGCCCGCGCTGTTAGGGGCTTGATTGTCGATAACCACTTCGCGACTATCGTCACTGGCAATGTTGCCAGCGGCATCGATCACACGCACGCGATAAGTAAAGTTTTCTCGGTGATCCGTAGAGTCTTTAAGCTGCCAGCTCAGGCCTGCTACCTTCGCCTCTACCCAAGATGTACCACCGTCGATAGAGACCTCAACGCGTTCATCAATAGCCAGCGCGCGATCTAGAACACCGAATAATGTCAACCGATTATCTGAGGTGATAAAGTCATTATCGATACCGGTGTCGTCCGAGATAGCACTGATTGTAATTAGGCTTTCTGAGGTTGTCGTATCCAGAGTAAAATCTATGCTGCCGTCGAAGAACTTCGTGTTGCCTATCCCGTTGGCGATAGCCAGTTTTAAAGTATAGCCACCGTCGACAAATGCCTGTGACGCATCATCCTGCAGCACGTTGTACGGGACACGCATTGTCTTTTTACCCGTATCGAGATCTTCTAGTGAAAATGGCTGCATGAAGATTTGAGTTTGCCCAACCGGTGGCTCAACAATGATCACCGCGAGTTCACCGAGCAAAGTACCCGCAGGTACATTCACTTCGAGATGCAACAGAGAATACTCCCCAGAAACCGCGCCAACTTCTTCGCTGTTTACCAGGCCATCATCATCGAGCAGTTTGAAGTGAGCAGTTTGCAGAGCTGATGCTTTAGCTGTCTTAGCTACGGGCAAGGCATGTTGATCGATGACACTGGGATCAGATTTACTATCCCTTGTAACAGAGAGCGCACCAGTTTTGTGTACAGGTGCAGCGCTTGTAACTGCAGCCGATGTATCGCCGATGTAAGCTTTTGGCGATAACAGCTCCACATCATCGCGTTGATCACGCTTAATGCTTAATTCAACTGTCCCAGTAAACGCGGGTAATTCATCTGGCAGTTGAAGTTTCACCCAGCCACTTTCAATGTCTTGTTCACTGAGCATATGCAACATATCAAAGTTGGATGAAAGCTGCGGTGTATCACCATTAACATGCATCGAAAGCTCAACTGCATCGCCGGCCACGCTCTCTCGTGGTATGCGCACAGCCAACTGATAGCTCCCTGCCACCTGCCCTGCACTGGATACATCATCAAAATGGAGCCAGTCAGCGTTAGCCGCCGCTGCAAGCAGTTGTTCAAGGATCGAAGTCGATTTGTCGTGACGCATATAAATTCCTTTTTAAAGTAGGGGTAGGTGAAGCTGTTTTGGCACTAGGCAACACCTCAAATCCAGTCAAATGCACCGGTACTTTTTGATGAATAAAAGCTTAATACATATCTAGATTAAATCAACTGTACTATGGTCCCTCTCAGTATAGATGCACCACAGAGCTACGCCTTAGCATGGGTAAAACAAAAAAGCCCCGCTACACAATCAGTGACAGCGGGGCTTTATCAGAGGCACATTAGATTAGCTATCTGAAACAATCAGCATTTTGTTATCAATCAGGTGATCGATAATCTCCTGATCGCTGGCGTAGTTGCCAACCAAGTCTGTACCCTGCAGGGTAATAACCTGCTCGGCTTTATCAACGCTGCCGCCCCCGTCACTAAATGCACCTTGAGAATTCACCAAGATCTTAGTCGCATTGCCATCTTGCTCAAAGTGAAGATATTGATCCAAGCTGTGCAGGTCGATATCCCCTTGCAATTGCAGTACTTCACTTAAATCTAAGGTATCCCCTTTATCTTGATCAAAGCTATCGATGACTTCAAAGTGCGGCTGCCCCATCTGGTTGATCGCATCTTCATGGAAGACAAAGATATCGCGATCCCCCTCATCGAGTATATTAAAGCGCTCGCTAGCTTCGGCAAATGACGCCTCAGCAGGCTGGGAGTTGAGTTTATCGGTAGCTTCAGAGGCAAAGTCATCCTCAGTGCTATCCTCGTAGCTCAACCACACATCCGCCATTTGGCCCTGTGTGCCATCGGTGCTTGTGTAATGGCTCTGCAAGCCAATAACATTGCCGTTGTTTGACTCACTGGTGTGCTGCGCATCGAGTGAGAGCTCAGTAATACCCACTTCGCTGAGACGCTTTAGCTCCGCCGCATCTGAAAGGCCATCGCCATTGCTATCCTGCCACACGCGCAATTCTTCAAAAGCAGCATCATCCGCATTGATTACCCCATCTTGGTTGCTATCGAGTTCCGCAAGCGCTTGGTAGCCATCGCGTGCAGCCGTACCATCACTACGCTTAGTGCTGTCGCCGAACAACTCAGCGCCGTCATTGATGACACCATCGCGGTTAATGTCGCGCACCAATAGTGCGTCATCTTTGCCAACCCAACCCACGCTATCCAAATCACCGTCAGCATCTAAGTCGAAAGTAACCCCGGCGGCAAGTGCCACAGTTTCAATGCCATCGCCATCCAAATCAAGGATCAGCGGCGTTTTCGAAGAGTTAGACCCTACGGCCGTAAACGTGACGCTCGCTTGATCTTCACCACCTTTACCGTCGCTAACGGTGTAATTGAAGCTAAACTCTTTAGCTTCACCCGGATCTAGCTTTTTAATTTCAGCCCCAGGGGTAAACTCGATGTCCCCTCCAACAATTTTTGCAGTACCAATGACAGCACCTTTTTTGGTTGTCACATTGACAGTTTTGCCACCGCTAACATCCTTGCCGTCCACTTCGCTGATCGTGAGCTTGTCGCGATCAGCGTCGCTGTCATTATCCAGAACATCGACCCTCAACGTAGAGTTTTCACTGACGCCTATGGTTTTTTCAACTTGCAAGTCATAGTCGGAACCGACAGCATTCTTGAGCTTAACGTTTTTCCAATCAGCGGCTGCAATGGTGCTGCCGCTGTCATAAGTGACGCCATTGACAACGAGTGTCCCCGTCGAATAGCTCACCGTGTAAAACTCGCCGCTTTTGGCACTCATACTAGTCGATATATCAAAATCGCCCACACTGCCAGGTTCATAGATAGCACTCACTTTAGTGCCATCGGCATTGGTCTTTTGCACATGAATAGTGCCGCCTTGGGTACTGCGGTCATAAGCGCGCCAAGCCACAACATAACCATCATCACCGCCTAGGCCTTCAACTCTTGGGCTAAAGTGCTCTAAGCCACTTTCGCCAAATATTTCTACATTGCCATCTTTCGAGCCATTGGGGTTAAATTTCTGCAGATAAACCGCGGAGACCCCACTCTGATTTTTCCCGTAGGTAGTCACAACGTATCCACCACCATCTAGAGCCGCCACCTGAGGCTCGAGCACATTTAGATCGGAAGAGTACACTCCCTCAATTTCATGCGTTGCGCCTTGACGGCTGCCATTAGCGTTGAACTGCTGAGTAAAGACCGACCAGTTATTGGAGCTATCAGCAGCATTCCAGACAACCACATAACTTCCATTGTCACCCACGGGTATGATCTGAGTATTATAAATCTCAGCGGTCGAGTGAGATGTATCAAGTTTTACTTTTCCGCCATCTAAGCTGCCATTTGCATTATACCTTTGGGTGTAAATGTCAAAGCCTTGTCTGTTTGCAGTGAGTGCAGTCCACGCCACAGCAAAGGCGCCGTCATCCCCAATTGCAGTCACATCGGGATTCGTATCTCGATGTACACTGGCGTCTAATGTAATGACGCCGCCCTGTTTTTGCCCATTGTCATCAAAGCGCTGTATGAAGATTGCCTGGTCACCATCGGTATCATGGCCATACCACGTCACTACATAGGCACCGTTATCCCCAAGGGCCGCAAGTTCTGCTCTCCAATCCGAGTCATCTGCTGCGAAGCTGCTCAAGCCATCCAGTTTTGTCTGACCACCTATCTTTTTACCTGCTGCGCTAAAGCGCTGTGTATAAATCGAATTACTGATATGGGTTTGCTCGCCATCCCAAGCGATCACATAGTCCCCCTTATCGTTCAGCGAAATCACTTGCGGGCGAAGATCGTGGCCACCTGTAGAGCCCTCTGCTTCAATCTTGATGGTCTTTCCGTCTTTTGCACCAGTTGAGTCAAACCTCTGGGTAAAAACGGACCAATCTCCATTACCGTCAATACCGCTCCAGACAACCAGATAATCGCCCTGATCGCCAACTGCATGTATTTGTGCATGGCTGTCAGTCCTTGTATTAGTGTCGGAAGCCTCCAAGTGAGTCATTTTCCCTGTTTTTGCGCCGCTGGCATCGAACTTCTGCACGTAAATGGAGTTATCCCCTTGTGCATCCGAGCCCGCCCAGGAAATAGCAAACTCACCTTGATCGCCGAGTGCCGTAATGCGTACATCACCATTGGCACTTTCCGCCGTGTTCAGTCCCTTGAGGTGATGTGTGTTGCTGGACTGACCCGTAAAACCGGAGGCCGTAAACGATGCACTGACATCTTCACTGCTACCACCGACCACATCATTTGTTGCATCCGGGGCTGTATTCAAATCAACAGGGGCTTTAACAGTGATTTTATGCGTCGACTGCGTCTTCGCCCCCTCTTCATCCCACGCGTTTATGGTGATGGTATCTTTTTTAGCATTGCTGTTTGCGGTATACAGAATATTCCCTGTTTTAGCGTGAATCGACACTGTGCCATTATTGGCAGAAGTAGTCGTTCTGGCGAAATCAATGGAGCTATCAATATCACTGATATTGCCAATCACCACCGCTTTATTATCCCTTGTGACACTGCTAAGGCTAAATTCAATGTCAGGCGCATCATTAGTGCCAACGGCGGTAAAGCTAACATTGGCAGTATCAGCACCACCTTTTCCATCTTCAATTCTGTAATTAAAGGTATAAGATTTCGTTTGGCCTTGCGCTAACTTATCCAGCTCGTCCCCGGGGGTAAATTTAATCTTACCTTTGACAACTTGAGCGGTGCCTATCACTGTTTTACCGGACTTAACCTCTACTACATTGCCCCCAGTGGCGTCATTACCAGAGATTTGCGTAATAACGAGCTTGTCACCATCGGGGTCTGAATCATTCGCTAGAACATCAAAGGTGTGTACTGCATCCTCATCAAATAGCTCACCGACCACTTGAATGGCTTCCACTTCGAGATCGTACTGACCACCTTCGACACCGTTAAGCTTGACGTTTTTCCAGTTGGCGAGCGAGATTTCCTTACCGCTGGCATAGGTTTTCCCATTAGCCACTAAACTCCCGGTGCTGTAGGTAACACGATAGCCGACTACATCACTCAGGCCGCTGCTATCAATCTTGATGTCGTAACTGCCCTCCTCACCGGGAATATATCCCTTCCAAGGCTTACCATCGGCTGTCAGGCGGTGTGCGTACTGCTTATCACCTTCATTAAAGGTCACGATAAAGGAGCCGTCACCTGCGGCGACTGACTCGATGCGAGTCACGGATTTATCACCGTCTCCATCGACAACAAACACATTCCCTTGAGGCTTGCCGCTAGCGTTGTAGACCTGATTAAACACGGCGGTGTTATTATCACCTTTCTCTATACCCGTCCAAGAGACCACAAAATCACCGGCATCATTTAGCGCCGTAATGGCCATCGAGTCGCCCTGTTTATCTTCAAAGTAGAAGTCGTACTCATAGTCCTCGTTCAATTTGAGCTTTGACACAGAGATAGGCTGACCAGAGGCTCTTCCGTTGGTCCCCACTATTTGCACGTAAATTTGCAACTCATCATCTGATGACTTCGCTTTGCCTGCATACATGATGGCGAACTTACCGGACTCTCCTAAAGAGACAGAACCGCTTTTCACGGGGTGGCCATGGGGCACGGTTAAGGTTTGCACACCCGTCACTGAATCCCCATCTTTGTTAAACGTGCGGAACATAAGGCGGCGGTCAGCATTATCGTCTTCGCGCTCATCAATCCAGACAGCCGCAAATTTATTGGTACCACCTATGGCCAGTGTATCCATTGGGTCGTAGCTAAAGTTCTCGCCCATATTCATGTGGCTCTTCACACCGCCTATGGGAGACCCTGATGCATTAAAACGCTGCATGTAGAGGTCATTACCGTTGGAGTGGTCATTCTCAAAATCAGTCGTCCCAGGTATGAAGTCATTCGTAGAATTCCACTGCACGATGAAGGTGCCATCGTCAAAGGTGATCACTTTTGTATTGCTGTTGAAACGCCCGCCTGCTGCCGCTGGGCTATCCACTACCTGATCGTTGGTAACATCCCCATCTTTATTATAGGTCCTAACGTAAACCTTACTCTGTTGATGGTTATGACCGCTGTAAGTCGAGTCATGCCACACCACAACATAAGAGCCATCATCATCGATTTGTTTCGAGACACCACCAATAATATAAATACTGTCACTCGTGCTCTCTTTTATATTGACGGACAGTGTTCTATTGCCATTTTTATCAAATTGCTGATGGAATTGATGATCGCCGCTGTCATTACGGCTCATAAACTGCACGGCAAAGGCGCCGTCATTTCCAATCGCCGTTAAGTCGAGCCCTAGATGACTTTGATCTGAAGATGTCTCGTCATTTAAGGTTATTACACCGCCCTTTTTACTTCCGTCCGCGTTGAAACGCTGCACTTTGTACACCCTTTCAGTGCCGATTGCATCGATATACACCAGTGCAAATTTACCCTCATCGCCCAACATATGGACTGTAGCACCTGCATACTCATTCGTTCCGCTACCGTGAACTTCGTAGTCCGAAGCCGTCAGTTTTACGCTGTCAAAATTTTCTTCGGTGCCACTGAAGTTACTGTAGTCGATACTGTCGGTGATATCGGTACTGTCAGGAGAGCCACTGGTACGGTAATCATCATTAACCGCGACCGGAGCACCGTTAGTGTCAGCCTTAACCTTCAATGTGTGGGTTGATTTAGTCTGCTCACCCTCTTCGTCAAAGGCGGTAATCGTAATCGTATCTTTACTTGCCGTGCCCTTGGTGGTGTAGAGAATATCGCCATTGCTCTGGTCAATCGTTACTGTGCCACTCTTGGCGCTAGCTGTACTCTTTGAAAAATCAATGTCGCTGTCAATATCACTGATATTGCCAATCACCACAGCAACATCTCCACGGGTGACATTGTCTTGGCTAAACTCAATGGTCGGTGCATCGTTTGTACCTACAATATTGAGCGTGACAGTCGCCTCATCCTCTAACCCATCAGCGGTATGGCCTCTGTCTGATATGGTGTAGCTAAAGCTTATGGATTTACGCTCACCTTCAGCGAGCTTATCCAGCTCATCCCCGGGGGTAAATTCAATGCCACCTGCAACAACCCTTGCAGTCCCAATAACCGTAACACCGTCGCTATCGACAATGTTTACAACTGCATCGGCGGCGACACTCTTACCCTGTATGTTAGTGATGGTCAGCTCATCCTTGTCCGGATCACTGTCATTGTCTAAGACATCTATAGTAATTACCGAGTCTTCATCTAGCGGATCCAGCGCCCCTGAGTATTCAGTGCCATCTGCGTTAAAGCGCTTGGAGCGAATATCACCTTGCGTTGTAGCCGTCGTATAAGAGGCCCAAGTCACCATAAAGCTGCCGTCGGGCATAGCGACCACATGAGGACTCGCTTGCTCACCTGCCGCATCAGCATGCACCCTCATCTCATCGGTTACAGGCGTGCCATCCGGGGCAATGATACGTATCATCGTATCAACGTCACCGAGCGTGTGGTAATCACCGTCAACGGGCACTGTCATCCAAGCGAGTACGATATTTCCATTTTCCAACACAGTAGAGGACAGTATTTGCCCGAATGAGGTAAGAGTCTTAATCTCGGATTGATCCACTTGAAGCAAATCACTGCGTTCAGTGCCATCGGCATTGAAGGTTTGTGTGTAGACGTGGTAGGCAGCAGGGTCTGTGCGATAAGCATCTATAAAAACAATAATAGACCCACCATCAACTAGCGCTTTCGATTCTACATATGAGTGTTCCAGAACATCGCTATGGAGCACTTGTGGGCTACCAATTGGGTTGCCGTTGCTGTCAAATGTCTGGGTTAGAATATCTGATCTGTTCGTACCGCCATCCTGATCGTACCAGACAACTTTTAAGTCCCCGTTTTCAAGCTCTACGACAGAAGGCGATTTCACATAGAAGTTGGTCCCCCCTTCAGAAGGTGAGATCTCTATCGTCTGCTCCAAGACCGCATCTTCATTAAATTTGTAGATACGTATTTTTTTGTCACCATTAAAGGGCTCTGTCGCAATGCTAAACCCACCCTTATCCAGTG
>JBMZCU010000020.1:0-21173 GCA_049613705.1 Pseudomonadales bacterium
GTATTGGGGCCATTGGAGTGATAGAACTAAAAGAAGCGGTGGATGCGGTCACTATTCAACAACAGTTCGTTGATCAAGGTGTTTGGGTGCGCCCGTTTGGCAAATTGGTATACACCATGCCCCCCTACACGATGGACAATGACACATTAGCAACCTTGACGGCAGCTATGGTGAACGTCGTGGCCGCTCACGGTAAAGTTTGATACCGCACGCAATCTAGACCAAACGGTTAAAACTGGCGTTTGACACAGCTCACGCGCCAGCCAGTGCTTTAAGATTTTTTCCTATGTCTTATTCCGCGCGGAAAACGATAATAGCTAGCGTGGATCTCCTGTTCAAGGAACGAATAAGAAGGATGGCCATGGCACGCAGAACGGACACAGGAAGTAAACACGGAAGTCTTGATACTGCAGGGAAAATGGAGTCAGCGAGGAGCTACTGTTAAGGAAAACATAGCTCCTTTTTTTTGCCTGAATTTTACTACCATTACGCCAACTACAACCGCAGTGGTAGTTCATCAGCTAACGCAATTCCATCTGTAGAGATATCACACCCGTAAACGAGCACTTCCACGCCTGCGGCTCTCGCCGCTGTAAACAGCTGTGCGTAGCGCGCATCGATGTGATCGGCTGTTTGCACTTCACGTATCCCAGTGTGCATGACACAAAATAGTAGTACAGCCCTTTCCCCGCCTTCGACAATGCGCTGTAGCTCCTGCAGATGCTTCTGCCCTCTCGTAGTGACAGCGTCTGGAAAAGCGCCAAGTTCATCATGCAAGTGCAATGTCACGCTTTTGACTTCTACGTACACATCAGGATGCCCATCTTGGCTGAGCAAAAAGTCAACTCGACTCCCCTCCCCATACTTTACTTCACGGCGTACATTTGAGTAATGAGCCAGTGACGCGACACGCCCCTCAAGCAACGCCTCCTCGACAACTTGGTTTGCTCTGGCCGTATTGATACAAATGAACCCAGCGGGTTGAGTTTGCTCAACAAGCTCCCAGGAATTAGCGTATTTGCGCTTAGGATTATCACTGGGGTACAACCACACCCTGCTTTGGGGGATAGCACAACCCGTCATGGCCCCTGTATTAGCGCAGTGCACCGTTTTTTCAGTACCATCCTCTAACACTACATCAGCCAGAAAGCGCTTATAACGCTTGATCAGCGTCGCGGGGATTAACTCTTTATCGTATTGCAACACACCCTCTCAACAACAATTTCTACTAGGCAGGCCATATTACCGCATTGCACCCGTAGGGAAAATCGTCTTTCCAGCGCTTGCAAGGCAGCGCATGTGCAGCTAAGCCACCTGAACCAACGCTTTCACGGTAATGCTTTTTTAGCGCAAAAGCTTTTCAATTGCACGACGGTCTGCTATTTTCACCAACCTTCCGATATGGATGATCAACTTAAATACACCAATGGATAGCGCGATAATTCATTTTCGCCAATTTTTCGGAGAGTGAGGCAGAGACTATGCCAGACACTAAAGCTACAAAAATTGCACGTTTTGCACCCTACGAGTTAACTGCGGGTGAAGAGTACATGAACGAAAAGCAGAAAGATCACTTTCGCAATGTACTTATGCTCTGGAAACAAGAGCTGATGGAAGAAGTGGACAGCACAATTACCCATCTGCAGGAAGAAGTGTCAAACCACGCGGACCCCAGCGATCGTGCCAGTCAAGAAGAAGAGTTCAGCTTAGAGCTGCGCACTCGTGACCGTGAGCGCAAACTGATTAAAAAAATTAACGAGGCCATGGAGAGCATCGACGAAGACGATTTCGGCTACTGCGAAGAGTGCGATATTGAAATCGGTATTCGCCGTCTCGAAGCCCGTCCTACGGCAACTCAATGTATCGATTGTAAAACGCTTTCTGAAATCAAAGAAAAGCAAAACGGCAAGTAAACTGGCCGTACAACCGGGGAAACCCGGTTGTTCTATAGTATGTACGTTGGACGCTTTGCCCCATCCCCGACAGGCCCTCTACATCTAGGTTCATTACTGGCAGCACTCGCGAGCTTCCTCGAGGCACGTAGCAGAGATGGCAAGTGGTTGTTGCGTATCGATGATATAGACCCTCCCCGAGAACAACCTGGCGCAACTCAGGGCATACTTGCAACACTAAGCGCTCACGGTTTCAATTGGGACGGCGATGTTCTCTTGCAAAGCACCCGTTGCGAAGCCTATCGCAAGACGATTAAAACGCTCGCGCTGAACAATTTAGTATACCCTTGCACCTGTTCACGCAAAAAAATCAAGCTGCGCACCAGTGCTTCGCACTATGATAGATTCTGTTTAGAATACCCTCCGGCTCACAGTGCAGAGGCCGCCACCCGTTTTCTCAACCACACAAGTGACGTTCGCTGGAGCGATGCCATTCAGGGGCCGCAACTGTTTTCCAACACAGAGGTTGGCGACTTCATTTTACAGCGACGCGACGCACTTTGGGCTTATCACTTAGCGGTAACGGTTGACGATAACGCACAGGGAATTACGCATGTTGTTCGCGGTTTTGATCTACTCGCTGAGAGCGCCAAGCAAATAGCGCTGTGCAGCGCACTGCAAATAGAGCCTCCGGCATTTACACACATTCCCGTTGCACTCTCACCGAGCGGCCAAAAACTGAGCAAACAAAACTTGGCGCCAGCGTTAGATAACAGTAGCGCCAGTGTAAACTTAATCAAAGCGCTTGATTTACTAGGCCAGCAGCCAGAGCCATCTCTGGTCAAAAGCCCACCCGAGGAAATTCTCGCCTGGGCTACCAAGCACTGGCAACTGGACCGCGTTGCACGCGCTCCTGACTTTGGCCCTGCTGAGGAAACCTAACCTTGCAACTACACCGCATCCTTTTACTACTGCTCATTGCCTACTGGCTCTTTTTCCCAGCCCTTATCGAGTGGTGGTTTCTATTGCACTTAGCCCCTCAATACACATTCTTTTGCTGGTTTGCCGTCATAGCACTTAGCTACCATGCCAACAGCAGAAAACGGACACACTAATGCTAGCTCTCTCTGACATCATGCTGATAGGCGGAGCCTATTTGCTTTTCATTTTCGGCAGCGCCTTCCTCACCGAGCGACAGGCGATCCCCCAAAAGCTAGCACAACACCCTGCTATCTTTGTGCTAGCACTGAGCGTTTATGCCAGTGTGTGGACCTTCTTTGGTTCTTTTAGCCTTATCCAGCAGTCAGGGCTCGTGTTTCTGGCCTCTTATTTAGGCGCAACTGCCGCGTTTATCTTAGCCCCTATCGTTCTAATTCCAATCTTCAGGATAACCAACCGCTATCAGCTGAGCTCACTGGCGGACCTCTTCGCTTTTCGCTTTCGCAGCGGCTCAGTCGGCACAATTACTTCTCTATTGTTACTTTTCGCCAGCTTACCTCTGCTGTCGATACAAATTCAGGTGGTTACAGACTCTGTCACCTTGCTAAATGCGCAGAGCACTGAAAGCGAAGTCGCACTGATTTTATGCAGTGTCATCGCACTTTTCGCAATCGTCTTCGGTACCCGCAAGGCCTCTCTGCGCGCTAAGAACAACGGACTTGTGGTCGCTATGGCCGCGGGAGCTGCAATCAAACTTATAGTACTGATCGGCTTCGCACTATACGCCTACTATGAAGTCCTGGGCGGTCCGGGTACGAGCAGTGAATGGATCGCAAGCTCCGAGCCGGCACGTGCGCTACTCGACCAAAAGCCAGAAAGCGATAGCTGGCGCACACTACTGCTAGCCTTTTTTACTTCGGCTATCGTGATGCCACACATGTTCCACTTGCTGTTCAACGAGAACCAATCCGTCGATAACCTGCATAGCGCTTCCTGGGGAGTGCCGACCTATTTGTTTGTGCTCGCCGCCGCAGTCCCTGTCATCAGCTGGGCGGGCATTAAACTCGCGACCACAGGTGATGCCTCGTTTACCTTATTCAACATCAGTGCGGCACTGGACTCTCAGTACTTGGCTGGCGCCTCACTATTGATCAGTTTTTCCGCTGCCAGCGGGGTCATGATAGTGGCGGTATTATCGCTCGCGTCGATGCTGCAAAATCACCTCTTTCTACCGATGATGAACACCCCTGATAATGTCCAATTTTACAATTGGCTGATCTGGTTGCGCCGCCTCTTGATCGTGCTCGTTCTGACGATTAGCTACTACTTCTATAAGAACTACGGCGTCGCCAAACAACTGCAGTTACTGGGCCTTGCCGCGTTTATCGCCTTTTTGCAGTTTCTTCCAGGGCTTATGGCAACACTGTTCTGGCAAGGAGCCAACAAGCTGGGGTTTGTCAGCGGGCTGTGCATCGGCATTTTCACATGGTTTATTACAACCTTTTACCCCTTGCTCGCCTCGGAAACCCAACTTTTCAGTGATTTGGATATCGGCCAGTTTAGCTGGCAATCGACTGCGCTGCTCTCACTTATGCTAAACGTTGCGACAATGATTTTGGTCTCCATTGTCAGCAAAACCAGCGATCAAGAACAGCAAGCAGCCCAAGCCTGCTTGTACAATGCCTTAGAGCAGCCCAGTGCCTTGCATCAATCCTCTTTTACCACAGCGGACATTATCACGTTGCTCTCAGTGAGCTTGGGCCCGCAGGCGGCGCAGCGGGAATTGCAAAAAGTCCTGTCAGAGCTTGCGATCGTAGACCGACAACTAAAACCGCTAGATCTTTTACGCATTCGCAGCTCCCTCGAACACAACCTCTCGGCACTGTTAGGTCCGATAAAAGCCGCCTCACTGTTAGAGCCTCTGAGTGCCAAAGACGACCAAGGTGATTTCAGAACACCTGACATTTTGATGCTCGAAGATCAACTGGAAAACTACCAAGAACGCTTAGGTGGACTGGCCTCCGAACTAGATGAACTGCGCCGACATCACAGAACAACCCTACAGCGTCTCCCCCTTGGCGTGTGCACCATAGATGAAGAGCACCGCGTGTTGTTTTGGAACTTTCAGATGGAGCAACTGAGCGCGATAGATGCCAACAAAGTGCTCGGGCAGCCTCTGCGAGACGTGCCCGCACCCTGGGGGGCCTTCTTACTCGACTTTGCAACCAGCCGTGACAACCACGCCGCCGACCTTACGCTGCAAGTAGATGGCCATGAACACTGGCTAAACCTGCATAAAAACCAGCTCAGCGAAGGGGAGGAATACTCCCAAGTACTCTTAGTAGAAGACAATAGCGAGCAGCGTGCACTGGAGCAGAAACTTGCGCACACGGCGCGTCTGGCATCTATCGGACGCTTTTCGGCGGGGGTTGCACATGAAATCGGTAACCCAGTCACTGGCATTGCCTGCCTGGCACAAAACCTCAGTTTTGAAACCAAAGACCCAGCCATACTAGAGACAGGCGAGGAAATTCTCACTCAGACCAAGCGTATCAGTAGGATCGTCAAATCCTTAATGCGCTTCGCCCACTCAGGACAGGCCGAAGACAGCGCAGAACACAAAGCAATCGATGTTCAACAGCTCGTGGACGAAGCGGTGCACTTAGTAACCTTAGACAGCAGAGGTAAGCACAGGCTATTTGAGTGCGACATTAGCACCAGCGCTACGGTCATGGGGGATGGACAACAATTATTGCAAGTACTGATCAACTTGTTGAACAACGCCTGCGACGCCTCGCCAGAAAAAGGCAAAATTTGCGTGCAAGCAAGGGTAAAAAATGAGATTGTTACGCTCACCATTACCGACGAGGGTACGGGGATTGAAGAGCAGCTTAAAGAGCGCCTATTTGAACCCTTCTTCACCACGAAGGACCCCGGCAAAGGTACTGGTTTAGGTCTACCTTTAGTTCATAACATTTTGACCGAACATTATGGTAGTATTGAAATTATAAGCCCCGCCAATAACAATCAGAATAATGGCACACAGGTGGTCATCACCTTACCCGGGCTCCCGAGCGTCGCGCCAAGGCACGACAACCTCAATGGAGATTAGGTAGAGATTTTATGAGCCGAATTCTGATTGTCGAAGATGAGCAAGTTATCCGCTTTGCTCTCAAAAGATTTTTAGTAAACAACGATTTTCAAGTTGAAGACACTGGATCAGTAGACGAAGCCGTCGAGGGTTTCGACTTTAGTCACTTTGATTTGATTATCAGCGACCTGAGACTTCCAGGTGCACCCGGTACTGATTTAATTGCCAAAGCAGGCAATACCCCCGTACTGATTATGACTAGCTACGCCAGCATGCAATCGGCAGTAGAAGTGATGAAGCTTGGCGCCACTGATTATATTGCCAAACCTTTTGATCACGACAATATGCTCGCGACAATTAAACAAATTATTAGCAGCCGCGAACAAGCCCCCTCTCCAGAACCCTCCCCCGTGAAGCCAGCCAAATCATCCACTAAAAACAATTTCGTTGGCACCTGTGCCGTGATGTTAGAGCTGTATAAGCGCATCGATAAGATAGCCATCACTGATGCTACCGTGCTGATTTTAGGGGAGTCGGGCACAGGAAAGGAGCTCGCTGCACGCTCTATTCACGAAAAGAGCGCGCGCCACCAGGCCCCCATGATCAGCGTCAACTGCGCTGCGATACCGGAAAACCTTATTGAGTCAGAGCTTTTCGGTCACGAGAAAGGCGCCTTCACCGGAGCCAACACTCAGCGGCAAGGGCTGATTGAAGCGGCCGATGGCGGAACACTTTTTCTCGATGAAATAGGCGAGCTCCCCCTGGAAGCACAAGCCAGATTGCTGCGCTTCCTCCAAGAGGGTGAAATTCGCCGCGTCGGTGCTGTCGAATCGAGAAAGGTGAACGTTCGGCTTGTCGCTGCAACCCACCGCAACCTCAAAAAGCTCGCCAAAGAAGGTCTGTTCCGCGAGGATTTATACTACCGCCTCTACGTCATGGACATCTGCATGCCGCCCTTGCGTGAACGCCGTGAAGATATTATCGCGCTGGCGCATACTTTCCTTGAGCGCGCTTGCGAGCGCCTCAACTGTTCGATGGCCTCTTTTAGCCAAAGTGCACTACATACCCTGACCCACTACAGCTGGCCCGGCAATGTACGTGAACTGGAAAACGCGATCGAGCGCGCCATCATCCTCTGTGATGGCACGGTTATCGAAAGCACGCTATTAGGTCTGGATATGGAGAATCACAGCTTGAACGATGCAGTGATTAACTATATCGAGCGCCGCATCAAGCCTCGCCAGGAAAGTACAAAACCAGAAGCCAGCCCTGGGCTCTCTCTAGATGACTACTTCCAGCGCTTTGTACTAGAGCATCAAAACAATCTCAACGAAACCGAGCTAGCTAAGCGTCTTGGTGTCAGTCGAAAGTGCCTTTGGGAGCGCCGCCAAAAGCTTGGTATTCCCCGCAAGGCAAAGGCACAATAAGCCTCTATTATCAGCCTAAAACTCAACTCTGACGCGCCAGCTTTGTTGGCGCATCCCCTTATGCTGCTCCACTATCAATGGTATGATGCAGCACCCAATTAATTGCCGTAGATGTAACTCGCAAATATGCCCAGTTTCTTCAAGAATATTAAGCGCTTCTTCGCCCCAAATGAAGAGCAGACACAAAGTGTAAAGCCTGCTGAGCGTGCCCAGCCAAAGCGCAGTGTAAAAGAGAGTAGCAAGCGCCAAAAACCGGTGAGCCATCCCCATGCCGAGGTAATTGCACCGCAGCAGCACAACATTAACATGCGCCACATTGACAACAATGCGATCAAGATTGTGCAGGAGCTCGTAAACAACAAGCACGAGGCCTACTTAGTGGGTGGCTGTGTGCGCGACTTGCTGCTTAATAAGCGTCCAAAGGACTTTGACGTCACAACTAGTGCTCACCCCGAGCAGGCGCACAAACTTTTCAAACGTTCAAGACTCATCGGCCGCCGCTTTAAGCTGCTACATGTACGCTTTGGGCGAGACCTCATTGAGGTTGCTACGTTTAGAGCGAGCCACGACAGCAAAGCCACCGAGAATCAAGCGAAGCAATCTGACTCGGGAATGATTTTACGTGACAATGTCTACGGCAGCGTGGAAGAAGATGCGCTGCGTCGTGACTTCACAATTAACGCCATGTATTTCGATGTCGAGAACCAATGTATATATGACTTCGCGAATGGCTATCAGGACATCGCTGCACGCCAGATCAAAATGATTGGTGAGCCAGAAGCTCGCTACCGTGAAGACCCCGTGCGCATGCTGCGTGCAGTACGCTTTGCAGCCAAACTTGACTTCGAGATCGCCCCGGCAACCGCCGCGCCTATTAAAGAACTGGCGCCGCTAATGTTCGATATTTCCCCAGCCAGACTGTTCGACGAAGTACTCAAACTACTTCAGTCTGGTCATGGTGTTAAAGCACTGCCACTGCTACAGGAATACCAGCTGCTAGAAACCTTGCTTCCACAAACCGCAGACATTCTACAGAGCGGCGATCAGCGTGCGTGTGAACTCTTACAACAAGCGTTGAGCAACACTGATCGACGCATTAAACAGAAGAAAAGTGTCAGCCCTGCATTCCTGTTTGCTGTGATGCTATGGCCCAATGTACAAAAAGAGCTAGCGGGCATGACCAAGCGTATGCCGCCAATGACAGCTCTTGCAGAGGCAGCCTCAAAAGTACTGGCCAATCAAGTCAAACGCACATCTATTCCGAAGCGTTTTTCAGCAGGCATCCGCGAAATTTGGGAGCTGCAGCTGCGCCTTACACGTCGCCCTGGCAACAAAGCAGAACAATTGTTAGAACACCCGCGCTTTAGAGCCGCATACGATCTATTGCTACTACGAGAAAAAAGCGGCGAAGACTTAGATAACATCAGTGCTTGGTGGACAAGCTACCAAGCGGCGAATAGCCTTGAGAAAGAAAACTTAATTGCCGAGCTAAATGCCAAGCAACCAAAGCCCAAGGCGAACAAGCCGCCGCGCAGCCGCAAGAGCAGCAACAGTGACATTCAAAAGTTCGATGTTGTGGAGCAAGTAAAAGCGCCAAGTGCGCAAGCGCAGGTAAGTGAATCCTCAAGTGCTCCAGACACATCAGCAGCGCCAGAAAAGCAGCCTAGCGAGCCTAAGCCGATTGACGATACGAACACGCGAGCAGAACGCAGTGCCGTGATAAGCGACGCCCCAGTGGCAGAGCCAGTTGTTCAACCAGCCCCGGCTAAGCGCACCCAAGAAGCACCCGCTGAGCACAGAAGACCACGCCGCCCAAGAGCTAAAAATGACCCTAGAAACAACAGATAAACAGGTTACTTGCTATATAGGGATCGGCGCTAACCTGAGCGAGCCCATCGCTCAGGTTGAAACTGCGATAAAAAAGCTTCAAAGCTTGCCACACTCCACGTGGATAGGAGCATCGCCTCTGTTTTCGACAGCGCCAGTGGGCCCTCAAGATCAACCGGATTACATCAATGCTGTCGCCGTGCTTTCTACTGAGCTCGAAGCGCATAGCTTACTTGATCAGTTACAGGCGATCGAAAACGAGCATCTGCGTGTACGCGAGCGCCACTGGGGGCCTCGTACACTGGATCTGGACATACTGCTGTACGGTGACGCAAAAATAGCAACTGCACGCTTGAACGTGCCACACCCTTACATGACAGAGCGCAGTTTTGTGCTCGCGCCACTGGCGACGCTTGCCCCGGATCTCAACGTAAACAATCAAACAGTCTTACAATGGCTCGAACAGTGCCCCAGCGGCGGCATACAGCAGCTCTAAACTGCGCGAGGAAGATAAAAGCATGAGTAAAGTAACTTTAAGCACCTTAGCAGCCCTTAAACACAGCGGCGAAAAGTTCAGCGTGTTAACCGCTTATGACGCCACCTTCTCACACGTTGTCAGCAGTGCAGGTGTAGAGGCGATTCTGGTTGGCGACTCGCTGGGGATGGTGCTGCAAGGCCACGATAGCACACTACCTGTAAGTGTTGACGATATGGCCTACCACACTCGCTGTGTCGCTGCAGGCAATCAAGGCTCACTGATTATTGTCGATCTACCTTTCATGAGCTATGCCAGTGTTGAGCAAACCCTTAATAACAGCGCCACTCTGATGCAGGCAGGCGCTAACATGGTCAAACTCGAAGGGGCTAGCTGGCTCTGCGAGAGCGTTGAAAAGCTCAGCGAACGCGGAATACCCACCTGCATCCACTTAGGATTAACCCCACAGGCGGTCAACAAATTTGGCGGCTACAAAGTACAGGGACGCGATGAGGAAAGTGCTGAGAAAATGGTCGCCGACGCCATTGCCCTAGCCCAAGCAGGCGCCAGCACATTACTTCTCGAGTGCGTCCCAAACAGCGTCGCACAAGCAATCACACAAGCGGTTTCTATTCCCGTGATTGGCATAGGTGCAGGCCCTGATACCGACGGCCAAGTGCTAGTACTTCACGACATGCTCAACATTACGCCAGGACGCAAAGCTAAGTTTGTAAAAAACTTCATGGAAGGTGCTAGCGATATCCCCGACGCTATTACACGCTATGTTAGCGAAGTTAAAAGTGGCGAGTTTCCAGCACCGCAGCACTGTTTTAAGTAACATACTCACACCTATTAATGCAGCACTCGCAAGCTCATATCCCGCCGACGCACGGATGCGTCTGTGCGAGCCTGCGCCAAAATTTAGATTATCGACCATAGCATGACGCAGTACGCGTCTTATCGGCGAAGAATGAGAGAGGCATTGTCATGCAGACTATCACTAAGCTTAAGAGCCTGCGCGCGCAAGTAAAATCACTGCGTCGAGAGGGGAAAACCATTGCCATGGTCGCCACCATGGGTAACCTGCACCGCGGACATATCGCCCTGGTCGACCAGGCTTGTGCGCTAGCCGATGTGGTCATCGCCACTATTTTTGTCAACCCTCTACAGTTTGGCACGGGTGAGGATCTAGAAAAGTACCCGCGAACACTAGAAGCAGACATGCAGCGTTTAGAGGATGCAGGGTGCCACATACTGTTCGCCCCCACAGAAGACGAGGTCTATCCTCATGGCAGAGCGAACCAAACCATAGTTGAAGTCCCTGCAACCTCGAACCTATACTGCGGCACCAGCCGCCCCGGCCATTTTCAAGGTGTGGCCACAGTCGTGTGTAAACTCTATTCTATGGTTCAGCCAGATGTGGCTGTATTTGGCGAAAGAGATTATCAACAGCTCCACATTATTCGCCAAATGACTCAGGATTTATCGATCGACGTCGACGTTGTCGGCTCTGCGACGCAGCGCAACGAAGATGGGCTTGCACTGAGTTCACGCAACGGCTATCTCAACGAGCAGGAGCTCAAACAAGCGAGTGCACTTTACCGCACTTTACAGCAGACCAAACAGTCTCTACTCGGCGGCGCCAGCGACTTCCCAGCGCTGTGTGAAGAGGCTCAAAATGCCCTCGAAGCAAACGGCTTCAAACGTGATTACTATGTCATTGCCAACGCTCACACGCTGATGCTCGCCCAGCCTGGAGACACTAAACTCGTCATATTAGCTGCAGCTTTCATCGGTGCTGCAAGATTGATCGACAACCAGGTTGTCGATCTATAAAGCCTACTCAGCTTAATGGCTTATTTTCAGTACTCTATAAAAAATTCTTATTTATAAAAGAAAAATAAAAGCGCTAGGATTGGGCAACGTAAAATAAGAGGTGGATTTTCCTATGCAAGATGTAGTTATTGTCGCCGCAGGGCGTTCTGCAATCGGCGCTTTTAATGGTGGTTTAGCCAGCCTTAGTGCCGTAAAAATCGGCGCTAGCGTCATCTCGGGTGTGCTATCGAAGTACAGCATTGACCCGGCGCAGATTGATGAGGTTATCCTCGGACAAGTGCTCACCGCAGGCTGCGGCCAAAACCCTGCACGCCAGAGCGCAAAATTAGCTGGCTTGGACAACAGCGTCAGCGCCCTGACTATCAATAAGGTCTGTGGTTCAGGTCTGAAAGCTGTGCAGCTAGCGGCACAGGCCATCCAGTGCGGTGACGCAGATATGATCATTGCCGGCGGTCAGGAAAACATGAGCCAGTCAGCGCATATTCTTCCCGATTCACGTAATGGCAAACGCATGGGTGACTGGAAACTGCAAGACAGCATGATCGTCGACGGTCTCTGGGATGCTTTCAACGATTACCACATGGGCATTACCGCTGAGAATATCGTCGAAAAATATCAGTTCACACGCGAGCAACAGGACGCTTTCGCCTGCCTGTCGCAGCAAAAAGCACAACGAGCTCAGGAGAGCGGTGCTTTCGATGACGAAATCGTAACCGTCGAAGTTCCACAGCGCCGCGCTGACGCCCTACTCTTTTCCAAGGACGAACAGCCACGCGCTAACTGTAGCGAAGCTGATCTGGCCAAACTGCGCCCGGCCTTTAAGAAAGACGGCTCGGTTACTGCTGGCAACAGTTCCACACTCAACGACGGCGCTGCTGTCGTAGTACTGTGTAGTGCTGCCAAAGCCCAGGCGCTTGGATTGAAAGTGCTCGCGAGGATAAAAAGCGCAGCATCAAGTGGCGTCGACCCAAGCATCATGGGTACTGGCCCAATTACAGCTAGCCAAAAAGCATTGCAAAAAGCACAGTGGGAAACGTCTGATATAGACCTCATTGAAGCCAATGAAGCCTTCGCCGCTCAAGCGATGTCTGTCAATCAATCAATGAGCTGGGATACGGATAAAGTCAATGTCAACGGCGGCGCGATAGCGCTCGGCCATCCCATCGGTGCATCGGGCTGCCGTATCCTGATTACCTTGCTGTTTGAAATGCAAAAGCGCGACGCAAAAAAAGGGCTGGCAACCTTATGCATCGGTGGTGGTATGGGAATCGCACTCACTTTAGAGCGCGACTAAATTACCTCAGGCGCTGGCGACAGCGCCCTTACCTATTCCCTCGTAAGCGCGTACTTCTACCGCGCTATGAGGGTACTCAGCTTTAACTTTTACCGCCAAGTGCTGCGCAATATATTCCACTGTTGTCTCTGTCTCTAAATCATCGCAGTAAGCTGTGGGTAACATGAGGCTAAATGCACCCTGTGGTGCGCTGTAACAATATTTATTGTACCCGGCATCGCCTTCAACTCTGTGCGCCGTGGTCCCCAGATAAATATCTTTCCAGCGCTGTGCCCACTGCGCTTCAACTGTTTCACTACGCTGCCCATCGAGATACACCTCGACAATGGAGCGATGGCCATGTGCAATGCGCTGGCAATTTCCATCGTGCTGTTGCAAACCGTGACTGTAATGGTAGTAAGCCCCTTCAATGCTCTCGGGTACAAAGCGTATCTTTAGCCCTTGCACCTCATCACCAAATAACGCTAACAGTTGAGCTTCACACCAGTGGGCTAAGCTCTCGGCCGTAATCTCTGCGCGATCTACCTGGCAAAAAGCTTCTTCAGGTGCGTCACATATAAGTACTTCACCACTGGGGTAGCGCCATTTTAGTGCTAAATTGTCACCGCTGTGTGTAATCTGCGTACGCTGGCTCGTGCACGGGACTACCAAGCGATGATCTACATAAGTGTCCAGCCAATCACGCACATTGCGCTTTACAATACCAAAGTCGCAGATCATCCCCTGGGTATTTAACTCGCCTTCAAGCTCCAGCTGTGCCAGCCAACTCTCTCCCATCAATCCGCGGTCAGTGTGCAAGTAGGAGAAATCAACATTGGTGAGGTTCTTAACAAATAGTTTCAAGGGATCGTCCAAAATGTGTGCATTTAAAGGGAGTATTTTACCTAACAGACAACTGAAAATCTCCGACTTTCGATAGGCAACACACAAAACGAGTACAGCCACAAAGCTTGCACCGCTTTCAAACTCTTAAACCCAGCGCCCCCCTATCCTCCGGGAGAATATCGCAACACAACACACCTCACTAGAATTGGGTTATAATGCGCTCTTTTTAGAGTATCGCTCCATGCGTCTAGATAAGTACCTCGCTCACGCTACGGGACTCTCCCGTAAAGATGTCAAAAAAGCTCTTCACAAGTCCCGCGTCAAAATCGATGACCAAGCCATTCGCAACGGTGCACACAAGGTCGTTGAAGGCGATGCAGTTATGTTCGATGACCAGCTCATCACAGCACCACAAAAGCGCTATATCATGCTGCACAAGCCCCAGGGTTATGTGTGTTCTAATGATGATCCCGTGCACCCAACTGTCGCAGGGCTTTTGGAAGATGAAGTTCGCGCTGATGAGCTAAACATCGCCGGGCGACTCGATGCCGATACTACAGGTCTGCTCTTACTGAGCGATGACGGTCAATGGCTACACCGTATCACCTCGCCAAACCATAAACTGCCAAAACGCTATCTCGTTGAGACAGCAGACCCAATTGACCCGAGTACCGCCGAGCGTTTTGCCGAAGGTATTGAGCTGTTGAGTGAAAAACTTCCGACAAAGCCCGCGAAGCTAGAGCAACTGTCCAGTCACATGGCCTATCTCACCCTGACAGAAGGTCGATACCATCAAGTTAAGCGTATGTTTGCTGCCACGGGTAATAAAGTTGAAGAATTACACCGTGATCGCATTGGCGCTATCGCACTTGATGATACCCTTGCATTGGGAGAATACCGCTACCTTAGTCAAGCCGAAGTCGACAGTCTAAAATGAGCCGAGATATCTGCTTCGATTTAATTTTTGACGCCCTCAGCACCAGCGAAGGCAACGTGCTCTGGGTACTTGATGAAAACCCACCGCTCAATGCCCCCGCAGCTCAAGCGAGAGTCACCGTAATTTGCAACAGATTTGATGCCGTCGAACAACTTGAGCGCCAGGGCTGGAATGTCATATTTAGTGATTTTGACTTCACCCACCTGCCCTCAGGACACTACTCTACTGTTATCTATCGCCTCTCTAAAGAAAAAGCGCTCGCTCACTTTGTAATCAACAGTGCTCATGCACTGTTAGCACCAGGGGGACGCTTAATCATCAGCGGCGCTAAACAAGAGGGCATTAAAGGCTACTTGGATCGCACCGCTAAACGCTATACACAGTGCGAGCGCTGGAAAGCCGATAAACAGCATTGGGCCGGCGCATATGACGTTACAGCGGTAGGACCTGCGCTGGATGATAAAGACTACCCGCAGCTGCGCAGCATTGGGAGTGAAAGTGGCCTTGAGTTCTTCTCAAAGCCTGGGGTTTTCGGTTGGAATAAATTCGACAAGGGCAGCCAACTACTGATAGAGCATGTAAAAGCGCTTAACTTAGAGCTTTCTCACGAGTCACAAGTGCTAGATTTGGGGTGTGGTTATGGCTATTTGAGCCTGTGGGCAGCCAACCTCTTTAAATGCGAAATTACCGCCACAGATAACAGTGCCACCGCACTATTGGCCTGTGCTCAGAGTTTACAAAGTAGTGGCGTAAAGCATCAGCTGATCGCAGCAAATGCCGGGCACACGCTGCAGCAATCATTTGACCTCATACTCTGCAATCCTCCGTTTCACACAGGTTTTGATGTAGAGAATGACCTCACGGAAGTGTTTTTGAAAAGCGCGGCTAGAGTGCTAAAAACAGGAGCTCGTGCGCTCTTTGTCGTCAACTTGCATATTCCGCTGGAGCGCAAAGCGCAGGCGTTTTTTACACACATCAAATTACTCAGCGACAACCCGCATTTCAAAGTGATCGAACTCGCCCTTTAAAAGCAGTTAACGCAACGGTACTGCGAGCGAGCCTGCAGGCATCCGCTGGATGCCACCCTTGAAGTGCGCGCGTAACTCAGCGTAACGCTGCTCTTGCTGCGTGCTTTTCTCCACGTTTTCGACAAGGCTGAGATAGCGCGAAACCAATTTAATGGCCCTGTCACGCCCTGCTACATCGCGGTGTAACGACTCCAAGTTCACTTGCACTAAGTTAAGCAGTGCCGAGCAATTCTCGCGATCCAGCTCAATAGCCATCGTGAAGTACTTTGCGGCTTTCACAGTATTTTGCGCAAGATATTGCTTAATCCCCTGCAGGTTAGCTTTATTACTCATCGCAGGTTCTTGCTTCTTAGGCGCAGGCTCTTCCTCTAAGCTTCGCGTGGGTTCTGCCTGAGGTATTTCCGAAAGCGCCAGTTGCATCAGCGCATCCAAGTCTTGATTGACTGAGCGCTCTGTAACAATCCGCCGCGCCAGCTCACGGTATTTTGCCGACGCCTCTTCGTTGTTCAAATCCTGCTGCAACTGGCTGCGAAACAGTGCCACTTGAACTCTGAGCTCCTGATCTTCAGGGAAGTTTGTCAGAGCCCCTTTGAGTAGAGCTTCAATGCGCTGCTCACACTGCTGTGTTTCGGTATCATCTAGCTTTAACTCGGCACGCCGGACATTGGCTAGGCCGATAAAAGGCTCTGGCGAGCGGAAATAGCTGCTATCATTGAGTGCTATACTGCGCTTGAACACTGACTCAGCCAGCTTTAATTCACCAGTATTGAGTGCGAACTTACCCAGCTTCAAATTTCTGGGAATCGCAAGTGAAGTCAGCCTGACAGCTTCTCGGAGTGCATCTCGCGCACGTTCTATTTCCCCTCTAGCTTCAAATATCTGCGCTTTAAGGTCGTAAGCTTTGAGCAGCATAGGGTTTTTAGCGAGTAGTTTTTCCAGCACTGGCATCGCCAGATTATAGTTGCGCTGCCCTATCAGTGCCTCACATAACTTAATCGCAACGCTCTCGCGCGGTTGCTGTTTATTAATCTCCTCGAGCAAGACTTGTGCCTGGGCAAAATCACCTTCTTGCAACAACAAATCCGCCTTTAGCTGCTTGATCAATTGCGCATCAGCATTTTTCGTCAGAATAAAACTGCAAAAATCGACAGCCTTTGCTGCATTGCCAGCATCTAAGGCTCCATTAATGGGCTTGAGCGCTTGCTTGCGCTGCATAATACTATTGAGGCGGTTTGCTAAATCCGATGCACTAAAAGGCTTGGCGATCATAAAGTCTGGAGCGATCTGCGCAGCGTGCAAAAGAATGTCTGAGCTGTTATCACTGGCCATAAAGCCCCAGCAGGCACTCGACTTTATCAGCCCCTGGTACTTTGCGCGCTCAAGTAGTTGCAAGCCGGTCAAACGCTCACTTGTGCTATTGCCAACTAAAACCAGATCAAAAGGATTGTTGGCGACAAGTTCCAAGGCGCGATCAGATGTGGTTGAACCCTTGATATGTTTGAGGCCGAGTTCGGAAAGAATTGCCATCGTCGATGATCGCACCGTACTGCTGGCATCGATCACGAGTGCTTGTTTGCTTGAATAATCTATTTTCGTAGCCACTAACAACCTTATCTAGCTGACTCTACTGATTAAAGGCACTATATGGCGTCGTTGATTAACCGCCGATTAGCAAAAAGCGCCTGCCGCAGGCCTATCGCAGATAAGATTTCGAGATGTAATAAAACCCTTATGCAGCCTCCATTGGCGAGTGTATGCTAACAGCGTCGCCAGCTCAAGCAGGCTCAGTCTAGCTGTAGCGGGAAAACAAGGGTAAACAGTGTCCCCTCACCAGGCTCACTCTCGCAAATGAGCACCCCACCCAAGTTGCGGGTGACCAAGTTATAGACAATATTCATACCAAGGCCACTCCCACCAGTACCGCGACGAGTTGTGAAAAAAGGCTCAAAAATTTTATCTTTTACCTCGGCACTCATACCTTTACCTGTATCGCGATAGAGGCAGCGAACCATCTCCTGATCTCGCTCAATACGGATCTCTATCTCTCCGCGCTCTCCCTCGTCAAAGGCATGCGTCAAGGAGTTAACAACCAGGTTGGTGATAATTTGCGATAGTGTCCCCGGATGTTTTTCAACGACAACTCCCTCTTCACCCAATACCGTAATGTTGACATTGGTCCCACGCAGCTCTGGCTGCAAGCTCTGGACGATGCTGTGGACGTATTCTAGGAGATCAAAACTGCGCACCGAATCATTGGAGACATCCACAGAAACCATTTTAAAATTCTGTACTAACTCTGAAGCGCGGTTCAAATTATCAAAGACAATTTGGCTGTATTCCTGGGATTTTGTCAGAAAGTTCACAAAGTCAGATTGACGAAGCACCCCCTTGTGAAAGTCGCGATCAAAGCTTCTCAGGCGCTCAAGAATACTGGATATAGAGGTTATACAAATGCCTATAGGTGTATTGAGTTCATGAGCGACCCCCGCAACAAGGCGACCGAGCGAAGCCATTTTCTCAGACTCAACCAACTGATTTTGCGCGTTGGTCAAATTTTCGATAACAATTTCTAGCTCCTGGGTGCGCTCATTCACTAAGTGCTGTAAATCGTTGCGGTGCACCATGAGCTCTTCATTAGCTTCGCTGAGTTCAAGCGTACGCTGCTCGACCAGCGATTCTAAGCCCTGTTGGTAGAAACGATTTTCGCGCTTGAGTGCCACTTGGGCAAGTGCTCGCTCCACGGTTGCCTGGAGGATTTTTAAATCCTTTACCGGTTTAGTCAGGTAGTCAAATGCGCCTTGGCGTAGTGCATCCACCGCATCATCGAGCAACCCGGCCCCAGATATCACAATAACCGGTGTGTCGGGTAGCGCCTCACGGCTGGCCTTAATCACATCGCTGCCGTTAAGGTTGGGCATGCGTAAATCAGTCAAAATAAGATCTGGAGAGTGCTCTCTGGCCTGCTCAATCCCTATCGCGCCATCTGGCGCTTCAATTACGTCATACCCTAAATCTTCTAACTGATCGCAGAAACTACGTCGAACAACCTCCTCATCATCGATGACCAGGATCGTTTGGGTTTGGCGACCTTCTAACGCACTCATAATTCACACCAAGCATTAACTCAAACTGAACAATAGTCTAAACTAAATTTCAACGGAGTTCTAACTCATTATTTTAAATATTTTAAATTTATGAACGATCATTTAGTGTTTCATTCACAAACACGATCTAGCACACTCTTTTACCGAGCTTATTCAGTGATACTCAAGCCCGGCAAGCCCTGCTTATCCACAGGCAATTCGATTCTAAACACAGCTCCCTTGCCCACTTCAGACTCTACCGACATTTTGCCGCCGTGGTTTTCTGTAACAATAAAGTAGGATACGCTGAGCCCCAGCCCTGTCCCCTGCCCTTCAGCCTTGGTCGTAAAGAAGGGTTCGAAAATTCGACGGCGAACCTCTTCGGCTATCCCTGGACCATTGTCCTCTATCTCGATAACAGCGTCGCTTGCACCTTGTTCATAACTTACACGCAGCACGAATGCGGGGTGCTCGATATGCGCTTCTTGCATTGCCTGAGCACCGTTGCGCAGAATATTGAGCAACACCTGCTGTATTTTAGGCCCTTCGCAGTAAACTGATGGCACGCCTTTTTGATAGTCTTTAGTGATGTTAATCGCACGAAAATCAAACTCTCTCTTCAAGTTGTAATCTGTCGAAGACAGCTCAAGTGACTTATCCATTAACTCACTTAGTGAGTTAGTCGTGGTGATCGACTCATTTTGGCGGGAGAAGCTCAACATATTCTCTACAATCACGGCCACGCGTTCTCCGGAATTAATGATACTATTGACCATACGTAAGATCCCGCGCTTATCCATATAGCGCTCAAGCGATGACAGCGAGATATCAGCCCCTTGAGCCGCTTTTATATTGGCCGGCAACTCAAGATCACTGAGGCGGTTGAGCATCACATTGGCAGTTTGCATCATACCTGCCAAAGGATTGTTAATTTCATGTGCCATCCCTGCGGCAAGTCCACCCACTGAAAGCATCTTTTCAGACTGAATCATCATCTCTGAGAGCAGTACTTGCTCTGTTACGTCATCCAACCTGATCACTGCGCCGTTGCCACCCTCAGCTTTTAGCGGATAGATCGTAATATCCTCATAGTGCGCTTTCTCACCGCGCCAAAAAATACGCTTGGGGTGAGTAATTTGCTGACGGCTCTCTATCGCTGCCAAGAGCTTAGGAATCTGCTCTTTCAATCTAGGGAAAACAACTTCCAAGTCTAAATTAACGGCATCTTCTAGCGCTATCCCCGTTTCTTTTTCCGCGGCGAGGTTCCACTGCGTCACCCTGCAATACTGGTCAACGCCAATCAGAATGGAGGGCATTGAATCAATTATATTAACGAGGTAGTTTCGCAGCTGGCGGATTTGCTCTTCTGCTCTGCGGCTGTCAGTGATGTCTGTCGCCACTATGATAGTGCCGCCATCGCCAAGCTTCTGCTCGTAAATCTGCATGTGCCGGTTATCTGCCCAGGGAATTACAAAGGCCTCGCCGGGATTACGGTGCATTTCCATTCGCTTTTGATACCAGTGCGCGCTACTGACGCCACTCTTGCGCTCTTGGTTGCGCACTGATATTTTCCACAACTCTGTGAAAGACATGCCGATATAAATAAGCGGTGCGATATCGACATTAAACTCTTTAAATTTTCGATTAAAAAATATCAGTTTGTCGTCGCGATCAAAAATTGTGATGATCAAGTTCAAACTATCAACTGCCGCAATTAAGCGCTGATCCTGCTGCTCCACCAAATAGCGCTGAGTAACATCGCGCCCCGCACCGCGGTAGCCGAGAAACTCACCGTCGCTACTAAAGCGCGGCTGCCCGGAAATAGAGAGATAAACAAAATCTTCATCGCTGCGCTGCCAGCGGATTTCAAATTCATTAAACGACTCGTGCCGCTTCAAGCGTTTTAGGTGATCTTGTAAATCTGTCTTATCTACACCTGTATTCTCGCCCAGTATTTGCGCGCGTGTTCGCCCGATAAACTGCTCCGGCTTAATCCCTGTCGCGCGCTGAATATTCCCGGCGATATATGTGAAACTAAGATCGGGTCCCATCTCCCAAAACCAATCGGCGCCGATCAGGGCGAAATCTCGAAAGCGTGCCTCGCTGCTTTCCAGTGCAAGTTGTGCCGCTTTTTGCGCAGTAATATCCGTACCAATTGAGATAACAGTGCCATCATCTAAACACTTGCGGTTAAAGATGAAACGCCGCCCATTACTATGGGTTACTTCAAAACACGCTTCTGTCAGGCGAAGCTCACTCAAACGCTGCTCGATCCAGGCCTCTACGTCACCAACCTCTAGTTCGAATGTGCCTGCTGCTACTGCGGCGCGCAAATATGTTTCGTAAGGCGCATTGGGGTAAATTTTATCGAGTACCGATTGGTTGATCTGTTTAAATGCCTCGTTGCAAAATACAAACTTATCCCTGGCATCTAAAATCAACAAAACTTCTGAAGATTTATCGAACGCAGAGATTAACTGCTGCGAGCGCTTCTGTGACTCTATGCGTATTTTGGCCTC
>JBMZCU010000021.1:0-21098 GCA_049613705.1 Pseudomonadales bacterium
AACGTCTCTCTTCTAAGTCCTAGACGTACTGTGACAGCAAGCTTCCTGTTGTTACGTTTTTTTGACGAGGCGCACTCTATCCTATTCGATGCAGCTAACTTTGCTATTTGCGCCATTGAAACAACTTTTTGCTTCTCAATCACGCCCACAAGCACATCTTTACTACCCTGAGCACAACCTGTCTTCTTAGCTACCGAGTTTAGCCTCAACGACGATACACTTTATACCATTTGCGACAATACCAATCCCTTTTGCGACAACCCCAAAGAAGCCTTCGCATTAAAAACACCTCTCACTCGATAACATCGCGTTCAAACAGTGCGGCAATACCCTGACCACCCCCAACGCACAAGCTGACGATAGCATAACGGCCCTGCATACGCGTGAGCTCGTAGAGCGCCTTTACACTAATAACGGCTCCGGTCGCACCGATAGGATGCCCCAGCGAAATACCACTGCCATTGGGGTTAAGTCGTTCACTGGGAATATTCAGCTGCTGCGCAACCGCTAGGGCCTGCGCTGCAAAAGCTTCATTAATTTCAAAGAGATCAATGTCATCGACACACAGCCCACAGCGCTTGAGCAACTGCTCAATAGCCGGCACGGGCCCCATCCCCATATACTTTGGATCTACACCGACAACACTGTAATCGACAAGACGCGCTATCACAGCTGTATTGGAGGCGCGCGCACGCTCAGCACTCATCAACACTAAGGCCGCTGCGCCATCATTGATGCCTGAGGCATTGCCCGCCGTCACACTGCCGCTGGGATCAAACGCAGGGCGCATCCCCTGTAATTGCTCAAGCGTACAATCAGCTCTGACATACTCATCGCGCTCAAAGCTCACCTCTGTCCTGCGCTGCTTGACACTCAGCGGAACGATCTGATCATCAAACACTCCGTGCGCTATTGCCTGCGCCGCACACTTTTGGCTTAACAGTGCATGTGCATCTTGTCGCTGACGTGTAATGTCATACTTTACGGCAACGTTTTCTGCTGTCACACCCATATGACATTGATGAATAGGACAGCGCAGAGCTCCCAACATCACGTCGATTAATTGGGCATCCCCCATACGCTGACCAAAGCGCGCTTGTGGCATCCAATAAGGTGCGCGGCTCATCGATTCTGCGCCACCTGCAACAGCGATATCGCACTGGCGCAATGCAATTTGTTGCGCAGCGCTAATAACTGCCTGAAGACCACTGCCGCAAAGTCGGTTGACTGTGTAGGCAGGCACTGTATCGCCCATGCCTGCAGCCAGTGCAGCAGCGCGTGCCAAATACATATCCTCTGCCTGGGTGTGAACAACATTACCCAACACGCAATGTTCGACCTCCAGAGGATCTAACTGCGCCTGGGCCATAGCTGCACGCATCACATGTGTGGCGAGTTCAACCGGGGGGACATCCTTAAGCGAGCCGCCAAAGGCGCCAATTGCGGTGCGCTTAGCAGCAACAATCACAACATCTTGAGTCTGCATACCTTCTCCTATTCACAAACAAGTACCGCTTGTAAAGCCACGCTGAATAGCGCCAAAAGTATTTTATACTTAAAGCTGTTTAATTGTGCAAATACGAAGCGCCTGAGCGGGTAGCGGGTAGGAAACACCTGAAAAGTGTTTTGAGGAGCACTAAAAGATACCAGCCCCGCAGACGGGGCTGGTGATTATGATTAAGCTAAGCTGTCATCTGCGACACGATACTTCGGATCTTCGGCTTCGTTCGCCTCGACAAGGCTACCGGCTTTACGCAGCAGCTGGCGACACTCGGGACTGAGGTGGCGCAAATGTAAGGTCTTACCAGCACTGACATATTTCTCTGCAATCGCATCGACGGCTTCAATACCTGAGTGGTCAACCACACGAGCGTCTTTAAAGTCGATAATGACGTCCTGCGGATCACTCTGCGGAGTGAAATTATCTTTAAAGCTCTGTACCGATGCAAAGAACACGGGACCATGTGGCAGATACACTTTAGAATCCGCTTCGTCACGGGTTTCCATTTCGACATGCTTGGCATGACGCCATGCAAAGATAAGCGCGGACATAATGACACCCACTATGACTGCGATCGCAAGGTCAGTAAACACAGTGACGACCGCAACAGTGATTCCCACTAATGTGTCACCCAATGGGATACGCCCAAGCAATCTAAAGCTCGCCCACTCAAAGGTTCCCAGTACAACCATAAACATCACACCGACCAGTGCCGCCAGCGGGATGATTTCAATGTAAGAGGCACCAACTAAGATAAATGCCAATAGGAAAAGCGCCGCAGAGATACCAGAGGCACGCCCGCGCCCGCCGGAATTGATGTTGATCATACTCTGGCCAATCATAGCGCAGCCGCCCATACCACCAAAGAAACCGGTGGCAACGTTGGCAACACCCTGACCTATGCACTCTTTATTACCGCGACCACGGGTATTGGTGATTTCATCGATCAAGGTCAACGTCAACAGCGATTCAATCAAACCAATAGCCGCTAAAATTAACGCGTAGGGAACAATAACAGCTAACGTCTCAAGGTTTATAGGTACCAGTGGTATATGGAACTGAGGCAAGCCCGCGGCAATCGTCGCATTGACATCACCACTCTTATCACGCAAAAAATCAACGACGGTCAACGTCTCTAAATCTAATCCGATAACTAAAAAGGTCACGACCAATATAGCTGCCAGCGATGATGGTATCGCCTTAGTCAACTTAGGCAGGAAGTGAATAATAGCCATTGTCAGGGCGATTAATCCAACCATTGTCCAAAGTGCCGAGCCGGAGAGCCAAGTACCGCTCATCCATCCCCATTTACCGCTGGGCGTCTCTGATTGCAGCATGGGCACCTGAGAAAGGAAAATCACGATCGCCAAACCGTTAACAAAACCCAACATCACAGGGTGAGGCACTAGGCGGATAAATTTGCCCATCCCAAAGACCCCGGCGAGGATTTGAAAAATCCCCATCAGCACTACTGTGGCAAACAAATACTCTACACCGTGCGAGGCAACCAGGGACACCATCACCACGGCGAGTGCTCCCGTAGCACCAGAGATCATCCCTGGTCGGCCGCCGATCATTGAAGTGATAAGACCGATCATAAAAGCGGCATACAGGCCTACCAGTGGATCGACACCGGCGACAAACGCAAAGGCGACAGCCTCAGGCACAAGGGCCAGAGCCACTGTCAAACCAGAGAGCAAATCATTCTTCATGCTCTGTGATTTTGAAACAAGCAGTTGAAACATTATTAAGGGTATCCTCAGCAAACAACCCGCAGACAGCGGATAAAGGGGCGCAATTTTATCAAACTGCCCCTGCACTTAGAAGTAGCCGCGCAAAAAACAACCAGTGATATTTACTCAACAGCGATGAAGCCTCTTAATCCACGGCAATGAGACTACAGCGAAAGTGCCAACTGTTGAAAGTGCCCTACTCTCTGCTCGCTTAAGCGATAACCCAGACCGATTAAACGCACCGGTTTATTACCGCGCTTAAACGCCTCAGCAATAAGCGCTGAAAATAACACCTCATCCCCCAGCACCGCCTGCTGCTCCATAGTCGTTTGGGAAAAATCGTTAAACTTAAGTTTGACGAACAAACCTGTCACGGTGCGAGCCTGCTTCAGATTGCGAAAGCGCCTTGCCAATGCCTGCTGGAGGACGATCAATTGTGCAACACAAGCATCACTGCTGGGCAAGTCCTGGGCAAAAGTATGCTCGACACTGACTGACTTCGAATCCCTTTGCGTACACACAACTCTGTGGTCAATACCCTGGCTAAGCTCAAACAGGCGCTGTCCGAACACGCCAAAGTGCTGTGTCAAAAATTCGGCCCCGCGCAGCTTTAAATCACGACAGCTCTCTATCTTCAACGCACTCAGCTTTTGGCTAGTTTTTTTACCCACCCCGTGAATCTTACTGACAGGTAACTGCGCGACAAACGCTTCAACGTCATCAGGCACCACCACTTTGAGTCCGTTAGGCTTGTGCCAATCACTGGCAACCTTAGCTAAAAACTTATTCGGAGCCACACCTGCCGAGATGGTAATTCCCACTTCACGTTCGACTCGGTAGCGCAGATACTCGGCAATACGCGTTGCGCTGCCGTTAAAGCGCGTTACCTCGCTGACATCTAAATACGCCTCATCTAATGACAGCGGTTCGATAAGCTCGGTGATCTCTCGATAAATATCAAAAATTTGCAGGGACACTTGACGGTATTTATTCATATCGCCAGGCATCAGTACCAGCGCTGGACAGCGTTTAACGGCCAGAGCAGAGGACATCGCCGAGCGCACGCCATATTGCCTAGCCACATAATTGCTAGTTGCAATTACTCCACGCCGATCAGAGCGCCCACCTATGGCCAACGGGACCTCCCGCAAGCTTGGGTTATCGCGCATTTCTACAGCAGCATAGAAGCAATCACAGTCGCAGTGAATAATTTTTCGCTGAGTAAGAGACATAAAAAAAGCCGACATATACTGTATTTAAATACAGTATATGTCGGCCCGAAAAGGATTAAAAGCAATCCAGGGGGAGATGCCTTAAAGGGCATCTCTAAAAACCTTTGGCTTTCTCGCTGTCCGACACACACCAGAGCAGGCATTGCGTGAGGTTAAGCCAACTCACTTACATAATGAGAGGCATTTACCTTTTGCAAGCGAGCAAAAGAGTATTCATCGAAACGCACAATCAACGTCTTAGCTGTTGCCTGATCGTTGCCGTACTTTCTTAAGACGTGCGCTCTACAGCATGCACACCTTTGTTACTTGTACAAAAACCACCCTAGTTTAGGGAAAAGTAACGGCTAGTCACTGCAGCTTAGCTTGTGCAGAGAAAATCACAGATGCTTAGAGGTGCCCTAAGGCGTCAAACTTTCTAGAGCAGCCTTGGGTGTTTCTTTAACAAGAAACGCGATTAACTGTCAGTGATGTCATATCTTTTTGAACCGTAAACAACTTGACTACGGCCTTCTTGAAAGATGAAAGCATTTCAGCCATAACTTCACTGCGCTGGCGGTTTGCTTCTGCGGTGTAGTATTGCAGATCAATAGCGCCTGTGTGAGTTTTAACCAAAACAATATCGTACTGAGACATAATTTACTCCGAATGTGTGTCGTTTAGGCCTAGTAGAAAATCATCTTGGCCTTTAATCTTGAATATGCGGTTATTTTACGACCAATACAGCACTTGCACAAAAGATCTATTTTCAGCAGAATGATGAAAATAATTCAGCAGTCAGAGAAATGATTAGACTTCCCCCACTCAATACATTGCGCAGTTTTGAAGCTGCAGCGCGCAGCGGTAGCTTCGCCCAAGCTGCCGATGAGCTTGCCATCACGGCCTCCGCGGTATCACACCAGATAAAAAGCCTGGAAAACTACCTCGGCATTGAGCTCTTCAAACGTGTAAAACGCAAAGCGCAGCTCACTGCCAGTGGCGAAAAGTATCTCAGTAGCATAGCCCCTGCACTACGCGAAATATCCAGCGCTAGTGAACAGTTGAGAGCCAGGGCACAAAGTGATGTGATCACTATTAGCATGACGCCCCATTTTTTGACACGCTGGATGATGCCACGTATCGGTCAGTTTCAAGCGCTCTATCCCGACATAGAGCTACAGATCAATGCCTCGATGGGGCTAATAGATTTCGACAACAGCAGTACTGATATGGCCATTTACTTTGGCAATGGAGACTGGCCCGAGATTGAGGTTTTCTTTCTCAAAGATATTTATCTTGTGCCCATATGCAGCCCTGACATCATCACAGAGAAAAAACCGCTGAATACGCCCGATGACATCCGTCACCACCCCTTGATCCACGTGAGTAAGCGCCTGAGCGAGTGGAGCCAATGGCTTGCAATGTCTGGGGTGAAATTTCGAGAGCGTCGCAAAGGGCTGCAGCTTTCAAATAGTATGCTAACGAACGCCGCAGCGGCAGAAAAACTCGGTATCGCCCTGGGTGATCCGACCTTACTGGGTCCTGAGATCTCAGCCGGCAAACTAATGATTCCCTTTGATCTGCCACTGCATATCCATCGCTCTTTCTATCTCGTTTATCAAAAGGGACGCCCGTTGAGCAATGGCATGCGCATCTTCAAAGACTGGGTAATGCAAGAAATGGAGAAAGGACACAATTAAACGACCTGTAAACTGCACATAATTTTCACCGGTGTGCATCCAAATCGTATGCCGCTGTCGTTTCCATTGTGAACATTCGCCCAAACGTGCACCGCTTAGTAGCGGTGCCCAACGCATAGGAATCGACACATGCAAAAAGTAGCAAGATTATTTAGCTTCAGTACCTTATTAACGGCAGGCCTATTACTGTCTGGCTGCGCTAATTCAACAATCGATAGTACAGCAAGCACGCTCCCGCTGGGGCTGCAAAGTATCAGCATTGCACAGGGGAACATTCTCGCTAACAGTGATGGCATGACACTTTACACATTTGACAAAGACGGTGTACAGCAATCAAATTGCTACGGCCCATGTGCCCAAAAATGGCCACCGCTCATTTCAGCTGTAGACATTCAGGATGAGAACTTCACTACCAGCGCTCGCCGAGATGGGCAGCTGCAATTGAACTACCAAGGCCACCCTCTCTATTTGTGGATAGGCGATAAAAAGAGCGGCGACACACTTGGCGACGGCGTTAAAAGCCTGTGGCATCTGGTGAACTTTTAAACGATGGATTAGCTGCAAGCGCCCCACTGCGCCTTGCAGCACAGCTGTTACCGACGGTCAGGAGCAAGCGTGACTCAGATTTCAACAATCAATGTACTGGTAGCCAAAATAGCCCTGCGCGATAGAGCAAGCTTCAAAGCGCTCTACGATATCAGCAATGCCAAACTCTACGCACTGGTACTTAAAATGACAGGCGACCCAGATTTGGCCTGCGATATTTTACAAGAGGCCTACACTAAGGTGTGGCTCAATGCACACAAACACAATGCCACACTCGGCGAAGCATGGCCGTGGTTGTGCCAGGTCTTTCGCAACACTGCACTCGACAGGCTTCGCCAGTGCAGCCGACAGCCAGGACAGATTGATCCCGCCACATGGGAGCGTCTCGAACAAGCCAGCCAGGTCGAACCGCGTTGTGATATTGATCTGAAGGCATGCATCGCCCAGCTTAAGCCAGAGCCGCGACAAGCACTGATGTATGCTTATCTCTACGGCTACTCACATCGCGAACTCGCAGAGCTGTTCCAACAACCACTGGGAACATTGAAGTCTTGGATTCGCCGCGCCATGCAGGAGCTAAAACTATGCCTGAGCAATTGAGATATGCATCCCCCATCATTGCTGAGCATTTAGCACAACAGTACTGCCTAGGCTTAATGAGTGCACGTACACGTGAGCGCATGGAGCACTTGATCCAGCGCCACACCGTTATCGCCCAGGCTGTCATTTCCTGGCAACAGCACCTGAGTAAACTGGTTGATTCACTCGAAGAGCAGCCCGCTCCTCAACACGTGTGGCAAACATTAGAACGGCAACTTTCACTTAAGGATCAGCCCACACCTACTGCATCGCGCTGGTTCCAGGCTTGGCGGAAATGGCTGTGGCCGCTAGGCGGTACACTGTGTGCTCTAAGCCTTTGTATTAGTCTACTACTGCACTGGCAGCAAGCGCCCTTAACCGAGCGCTCTGCAAGCTACTTAGCGATCATGACGTCTCACACGAACCACAGTGACGGTTTTGTTTTGAGCGCATACCAAGGCCTTGCACCAGGTCAGTCCCAGCTAAAGCTGCAGTGGCTTAAAGGGCAGCAGCCAGATGATATAGCAAAATGGGAGCTGTGGGGGGTCGAGAGAAAAAGCGGCAAACGCGTCAAAATAGGTCCTTTAAAGGCACTCATTGATTCCCCTGCTCTCACTAAAAGCAGCTGGCTGCAAATTAAGCACAGTAGCTCGCTAGAATTAGTGAGTAATGGGAAAACGCGATACAGTGGTCTGTGCCTACAGTTGGAGCCATGGTCGGAGCAAGGTGCGAGCTAATACGCCCAAGCGAGCTCCATCAGTGCGATACACTCGATGAAAAAACATTGATAATCACAACACCAAGCACAATAAAGCTAATGCCAATCACAGCAGCTAAATCTAGCTGCTGTGCAAAGGCAACCCAGCCAATAAGCGCAATCATAGCAACACCCGCCCCCGCCCAAATAGCATAGGCGATGCCTACAGGGATATCTTCCAAGGTCAGGGAAAGTAAGTAAAAGGCGACGGCGTAACCTGCTATTGAGATAAGCGAGGGCCATAACTGAGTAAACGATTGGCTCTGTTTTAAATACGAAGTCGCCAGTACTTCAGCACTGATTGCCAGCGCGAGATATAACCACTGCATTACAGCCTCTACCCATTCAAAAACTGCACTATAAACGAGATTGATTTCAGCGCAAACGCCTATTTGCGACCTCTAGAGAAGCCATTTAGCCACTGTGGTATAGTGGCGCCTTATTCGCACAAGGAAAGCTCGATGGTTATTTTACGTATTTTATTTTACTGCGCGCTCTTGGCCGCACTGCTCATCGCTCTCTATTTCAGCTATTTGGGCTATCAATCTAGGCGCGGCAGTCCTCCGGGGTTGGTACAAGGCCAGCTAGCTCCCTGCCCGCCAAAGCCAAACTGCGTCAGCAGTACTGCCGCAACAACGAGTAAGCACTATATGGCGCCTTTTGAGACAACTGCAGATGATGCCATCGCCAGAGCCGCCATAACCATTGAGAGCCTAGGTGGAAAGGTTGAACAGCGCACTGACAACTATCTTTCAGCGAGTTTTAAATCTAGCCTCTTTGGTTTTGTCGACGATGTGGAACTACTGTGGAATCGCGAGGCCCAGAAGCTTAACTTTCGAAGTGCATCGCGCGTTGGCCACTCTGATATGGGCGCGAATCGCAAACGCATGCTTGCGCTGGGCAGTGCGCTAAAACGTAACATCTAGGCACTCAAATAGGGGGAGATAGAAGCCCCCCCAAATTGGGATACCTGCAGGGACACAACTAATAAATAGCTATACCTCAATGTGGGAAAAATCAGACATCAGCTTGTCGACCACGGGTTGGTTGGCCTTGGGAAAGGCGAGGGATTTGAGTTGCTCTCGTTCAAACCAAGCGGTTTGTTGCCCTTCTTTTCCATAGGGCTCACCGCTGAAGTGACGTACCACAAAAAACTGTAAATGCACAGACTTGTCTGGATAGTCAAACGCGATGTCCCAAAAGGGTTCGGCACGCTCTATCACAATACCGATTTCTTCCTCTAACTCTCGTCGCAATGCTTGCTCGGCAGTTTCATCGCGCTCAATCTTCCCCCCGGGGAACTCCCACAGCCCACCTTGATGCTGCTCTTTGGCACGCCTTGCCAGGAATACATTCCCTCGCCCATCAAGTATCACCGCCGCTGCAACTTGCACGACCTCAGCAGACTTACTCAACTGCGATAATCTGCATTGATAGAGACATAGTCGTGTGACAAATCTGTAGTCCACACCGTCTCTGCAACCTGACCGCGATTAAGCGCTATGCGGATGCAAATTTCTTCTTGCGCCATCACCGCAGAGCCCGCCTCTTCTGTGTAATCCTCAGCGCGGCCACCGCGCTCGACAATGCACACCTCATCAAGGAAAATCTGCAGTTTGTTAATATCTAGGTTCTCAACACCTGCCCTGCCGACGGCAGCGAGAATTCGCCCCCAGTTTGCATCGCTGGCAAAAAGCGCTGTCTTTACCAGCGGTGAGTGTGCGACTGTATAAGCGACATCCAATGCCTCTTGCTGCGTTGAAGCCGACTCACAGACCACTTCAACCAGTTTAGTAGCGCCTTCGCCATCGCGAACAATTTGCTGGGCGATCTCTAGCATCAAGCCGTTGAGGTATTGAGTGAATACACTCAATAGTGCCGCATCTTCTTCTGTCACCTCAACACCGCTGGCAGCGGTCGCAATCAGCATGCAAGCATCATTAGTCGACGTGTCGCCATCAACCGTAATACGGTTAAAACTTTTATCTGCCGCATTGCGCACCAGCGTTTCTAACAGTGGCTGGGCTATCTTTGCATCTGTTGCCACATAGCCAAGCATGGTAGCCATATTGGGCTTAATCATGCCCGAGCCCTTAGAGATACCTGTCAGAGTGATGCGCTGGCCTTCGTGCTCGAAACTGATACTAGACCCTTTAGGGCGAGTATCCGTTGTCATTATTCCACTAGCGGCAGCCAGCCAATTATCCGCTGCCAAATTTTCTAAAGCCTGAGGTAATACCGGCATGATTTTCTCGATAGGCAGCGGCTCTCCAATAACACCTGTGGAGAACGGCAGCACTTGGGTGCGCTCAACGTCTACGAGTTTTGCCAGCGCATCGCAACACGCATAAGCGTCCGACATACCCTGCTCGCCTGTCCCAGCATTAGCATTGCCCGTATTCACCAAGAGATAGGATGGCTGACCTAGCGCTAAGTGTTCTTTAGCGATCACCACAGGCGCTGCACAAAATGCATTTTTAGTAAAAACGCCCGCCGTGGTGGCCCCTTCTGCTAGCTCAAACACGACCACATCGGGACGTTCCGTCTGCTTGATACCCGCTGATGCTACACCTACACGCAAACCGTCAATCGGTTGCAACACAACTAAATCACTAGGTCCTACCGCCATTTCTCTCTCCAGTGCCCACAGATATCACTCAAAGGGCATTTTCTAGCCTATAAGTGCCGGCGCACTTATATAGTAAAAACAAAACTGCAGGCTATCGCCTGCAGTGTATTACGCTTATAAAGTGCCCGTTAGCTCAGCTTGCCGTGACACTGTTTGTACTTCTTACCTGAACCACAAGGGCACGGAGCGTTACGTCCAACCTTTTCACCTTCACGCACAAAGGGAGCTTGCTCTGCATCCGCCACCTGCTCCTCTTCACCGCTGGCCGAGGCTGATTCATGCTCGAATTGCATTTGCTGATTCTGGCTCTGCATCTGCTCGCGGCGCTGCTGCTCCATTTGCTCGACTTCTTCGGGCATTTGAATCTGCACGTGGCTGAGCACCTTTATCACATCAGTCTTGATATTTGACAAGAGGTTCTGGAACAGCTCGAAAGACTCGCGCTTGTATTCCTGCTTAGGGTTTTTCTGCGCATAGCCGCGTAAATGAATGCCTTGGCGCAAGTGATCCATCGTTTGCAAGTGCTCTTTCCAGAGTGTATCCAGTACCTGCAACATGACTTGCTTCTCGAAGGTGCGAATCCCCTCCTCACCCACTAGCTCTTCTTTCACTTTATAAGCGCCTGCAATTTCTTGCTGGACTTTCTCAATCAGTGTCTCTTCATGCAGCGTATCATCGCTGTCCAGCCACTCGCGAATAGGTAAGTTCAAACCGTATTCCGCTGAAATAGCTTTTTCCAAGCCGGCAACATCCCACTGCTCTTCAATGCTCTGGGGCGGGATGTGAGAGGCGATTGTATCCCCGACCACTTCTTCGCGAATCAGAGTGATGGTCTGTGAAATATCGTTTGACTCCATAATCTCATTGCGCTGGGTGTACACCACATTACGCTGATCGTTAGCCACGTCGTCATATTCAAGAAGTGTCTTACGAATATCGAAGTTGCGCCCTTCTACCTTGCGCTGTGCCTTTTCAATCGCGTTGCTAACCATCTTGTGTTCAATAGCTTCACCGTGCTCCATACCCAGTGAGCGCATGAAAGAACGCATTCTCTCTGAGGCGAAAATACGCATGAGATCATCTTCCATCGAGAGGAAGAAGCGTGATGAGCCCGGATCACCTTGACGGCCAGCACGTCCACGCAACTGGTTATCAATTCGGCGTGACTCGTGACGCTCAGTACCTATGATATGCAGACCACCGGCATCGAGTACTTGTTGATGACGCTTTTTCCAATCAGCCTCTATGGCGGCATGCTGCTCTTCTGGCGCAGCCTCTAGCTCTGCTTGAAGGCGTCCACCGAGCATAATATCAGTACCGCGCCCAGCCATGTTCGTCGCGATTGTGACAGCGCTCGGGCGGCCCGCTTCAACGATAATATCAGCTTCTTTCCCGTGGTGTTTAGCGTTGAGAACGTTGTGCTGAATGTTTTCTCTAGTCAGCAGTTGCGAAATAAGCTCTGAAGACTCGACTGACGCCGTACCCACCAGCACAGGCTGTCCTTTCTCCTGAGTATGTTTGATCTCTTTGATAATCGCCTGGTACTTCTCTTCCATTGTCATGAAGATAAGATCGTTGGAATCGATACGTGCGACAGGGTTGTTGGTTGGGATAACGACCACATTCAAATCGTAAATCTGCTGCAGTTCAAATGCCTCGGTATCTGCAGTACCTGTCATCCCTGAGAGCTTTTCGTAAAGTCTGAAATAGTTCTGGAAAGTTGTCGATGCCAACGTCTGGCTCTCGAGCTGAATATCGACGCCCTCTTTAGCCTCAACAGCTTGATGAAGGCCTTCAGACCAGCGGCGCCCTGGCATTATTCGCCCAGTGTGCTCATCAACAATCACGACTTGTCCGTCTTGAATGATGTAGTCTTTATCTCGGGTGAAAAGGTTATGCGCGCGCAGTGCGGCCAAGACGTGATGTAATAGGTTTAAATTATGCGGTGCATACAGGCTATCACCCTCTTTGAGGAAGTCCTCTTTTCTCAGTAGCTCTTCAACCACCTCATGACCCACTTCAGTCAACTCAACTGTGCGGTTTTTCTCATCGACAACAAAGTGCTCATTAACCACTTGCTCAGTATCTTTGACATCAATTTCGCCCTCGAAACGCTCGAGAGAGGGAATCAAAGTATTGATACCGGCGTAGAGTTTGGAGCTATCTTGTGCAGGACCAGAGATAATTAGCGGTGTACGCGCTTCATCGATCAAAATAGAGTCGACTTCATCCACTACCGCGAATTGGAAGTCACGCTGGACTTTCTCTTCAGGGCTAAACGCCATGTTATCGCGCAGGTAATCAAAACCGAATTCGTTGTTCGTGCCATAGGTGATGTCACAGGCATAAGCTGTGCGCTTTGCCTCTGGTGGTTGCTGAGAAAGAACCACCCCTACGCTCATGCCCAAAGACTCATAGAGAGGGCGCATCCACTCAGCATCGCGGCTGGCGAGATAGTCGTTGACAGTGACAACGTGCACTCCGCGCCCTGTCAAAGCATTCAAGTAAACAGCGAGTGTCCCCACTAAGGTTTTACCTTCACCTGTTCGCATTTCAGCGACGTTACCTTCGTGAAGTGTAATCCCCCCGACCATCTGCACATCGAAGTGACGCATAGACATGTTGCGTACCGATGCTTCACGCACAAGGGCGAATGCCTCTGGCAGTAAGCTATCGAGGGTTTCACCTTTGGTGAGCCGCTCACGGAACTCTTGCGTCTTTTGTATGATTTGCCCGTCGTCTAGGGCTTGCATGCTTGGCTCTAACGCGCCAATCTTGTCGACGGTCTTTTGCATCCGCTTAATAACACGGCTATTTTTGCTACCAAACACTTTTTTAAACATTGAGGTTATCATATGCGGACTTTCACCAATATGTTGTCATTACATTGAGCGGAAAATGACTCGTTCAAACACAGCGCTCAAATAATTCTAATTACTTTTCAACTTCATCCTATCTAAATGGGGATTCTAAACCGAACCTCAAGGGGCAGATAAAACAAAGATTAGACAGATTTTAAACCTGCTCAGGCTCGCTGTAACAACAGCGAACAGAAAGCTGCGGGCATTAAAAAACCGGGGTGTCCCGGTTTCTTAAACATCTCGCAAAAATGTTCATTCACGACGAGCAATTGCCCGTTAACCTACAGCAAGCTCCGCCTTATCGCAAGTGACGATTTCAAAAGAGTCAGTATTCTGTAAAAGCTTTCTAACCAATTGATTATTCATGTAATGGCCTGTTTTATAACCTACGAATTCACCGATTAAACGCCGCCCTAAAAGATATAGATCGCCCACTGCATCCAAGACTTTATGCTTGGCAAATTCATCTTCAAAACGCAGCCCATCTTGATTGAGCACATTCTTCTCGCCGACGACAATAGCATTTTCCATACTGCCACCACGGGCGAGATTATTTGAGCGTAAATACTCAATGTCACTCATAAAACCAAACGTTCTGGCACGACTAACTTCACGAATAAAGCTATCGGATGCCAACTCTAGCTCACAACGGGTGTTATCACCGCCAAACGCGGGGTGGTCAAAATCGATTTCAACACATACTTTACAGCCTTGATACGGGCGAAAAGAAGCTATTTTACCCTGCTCTTCATAGCTGAGTTCTCGTGTCACCTTGATAAACTCTTTACTCGCATGCTGGGTACGAATGCCCGCCGCCTTAATCAAAAAAATAAACGCGGCAGCAGAACCGTCCATGATAGGAATTTCTTCTGCGTCTAATTCGACAATAGCATTATCAATATTCATTGCAGCAAAAGCAGACATCAAATGCTCAATTGTCGCTATTTTGACATCGTTTTTGACCACGTTAGTCGAGAGGACGGTGCCAGTTACCAAAAACGCATCGGCGGGCACTTCGATAATTGGATTGAGATCGACACGGCGAAAAACAATCCCCGTGTGCTCCTCTGCAGGTCGCAGTGTTATCTGTACTTTGTGGCCTGTGTGTAAACCTAAACCAGAGGCTTTAATGCTACTTTTTAGGGTCTGCTGCTGAATCATATCTTCGTAATATCTCACATTTTCAAGCCTCAATCATGAGGCGTGCTTACTCTAGCAGCCGACACAACAAATGACAATTGTTCTCATTATTCCCCTTGACGGCGCAAGAAGGTGGGAATATCAAACATGTCGTCACTCTTAACCTTACGCTCAGGCTTGGCCTCTAACAACGCTTCTTGCGTGTCTCTTTTTAGCGCCTCTGGTAACTCGGGCTTTTCAACCTCTTTACTCGTTGCCTCTACTTTCGGATTATCAACGACTACATCGAGATTATCCTCTTCGGCATCAAAACCAGTGGCGACGACAGTCACTTTAATATCATCGACTAAATCCATATCTATGACCGTGCCGATGACAATAGTTGCATCATCTGAAGCATATTTTTCAATCACATTACCGACTTCGGTAAATTCACCTAAGGTCAAATCCATACCCGCTGTAATGTTTACCAGAATGCCACTAGCGCCCTGTAAATTAACATTCTCAAGTAGCGGGCTATTGATCGCTCCCTCTGCAGCAACCAAAGCACGGTCTTCTCCACGGGCGAGGTCAGATCCCATCATCGCCATTCCCATTTCAGACATCACAGTCTTCACATCCGCAAAGTCGACGTTAATCATTCCTGGACGTGTGATTAATTCTGCAATACCGCGGACGGCTCCGAGTAGTACATCGTTCGCAGCACCAAAAGCTTTGAGTAAACTGGTGCTGCGTCCCAGCACTTTCATTAGTTTTTCATTGGGAATAATAATCAGTGAATCGACATCTTCACGTAGCGCATCCAACCCCTGTTCGGCAAGCAGCTTGCGCTTGCGCCCCTCAAACGGGAACGGTGTCGTCACAACGGCGACCGTTAAAATCCCTTTAGCCTTGGCGATCTCTGCCACGACAGGTGCCGCACCAGTGCCTGTACCACCACCCATACCGGCGGTGATAAACACCATATCAGCGCCGTCTATCGCACTTTCAATAGCATCGCGATCTTCAACAGCCGCAGCCCTTCCAACTTCTGGGTTAGCACCTGCTCCTAGCCCTTTAGTCGTCTCGCCGCCCAATTGAATTGTCTGATGGGCTCCAAGCCCTTTTAGGGCCTGAGCATCGGTATTGGCGCAGATAAACTCAACACCTTCGAGCTGTGAGCTGAGCATATGCTGGACCGCATTGCCACCGCCGCCGCCAACACCAATCACCTTTATGACGGCGCCCGGCATATCATCATCTTGTACTTCAAACATATAAACCCCCTGCACGATCGCCGCACCAATTCGGTGGCAGTGCTAAAAAATTATTTCCCGGTGAAAACCCACCGCGTTCTCACCGCCCACAAAACCTGCAAACACAGTGTTCTGCGAGCAATCACTGGTTCACAGCCAGTGCCATTGTTCTATATCACGCTAAAGCGGCGCATCGTGCGGCTCCATAGTAAACTAAAGCCCTGCGCCAATCATTGCTCCGCTTCAACTATTTGTTCTTCACGCTCTGGGCGCCACTTCACCGCGACACCATTGGTATAGCGCACATCTACTTTCTCAATACGCTCAGCCTCGTGATAGAGGTGACCGCGATAGAGCTGCAAAAATCGTTTCAGCCTTGCGAGCACATTTTCTCTACCCAGTTCAACTTCTACCTGATTGTCTAGTTTTACTGTCCACGCACCGCGTGCCTGCAGCGTTAACCCAACCATTGCACTGTCCAAGGATTTGAAAAACTGGTTCAGCGTGTAGTACTGCTGCATCACTCTGGCCGTATCTGTCGAAGGCCCACTAAGCATTGGCAACATTTGGAAGGACGTTAACTGTTGCGGCCAAAAAATATCACCCTGATGATTGAGTAACCCCTTCTCACCCCAGCGCGCTACGGGTATCTGTTCCTTAATTTGAACATGCAATCCCCCCGGCCATTCCCTGCGTACACTAACACCGTTTACCCAAGGCTCTTCAAGTGCCAATACCTCTATCTGCGTCAGGTCTTGCGACAGCGTGGCCGCCGAAATGCCAGCTACTAATTTGGCCACCATACTCTGCGTATCTAAGTACTGCGTACTGCCGCTCACACTTATTTGGCTAATCGGTGGATCTAACTGCTGGTACGCCGCTTTGGCCCCGCTGTACAGCAAGCCACAAAATAGGGCGAATGCCGTGACAATCATTGCCGAGCGCACTGGCCATTCGGTAACGCTCCCACTCAATGGCGCTGCACTGGCAATTTTTTGCGCTCCACGCGGCTTTTCCGCTTTAGGCGCTGCCGCTAAATCTTGGCGCCGCCACCGTAACACCTCAGGCGCCCCGTCCCAACAGCGCTATCGTCACCACTAGCTGCTCAAAGCTCAATCCCGCCTCTGCCGCTGCCATTGGCACTAAGCTGTGATCTGTCATACCCGGAGCAGTATTTACTTCTAGTAGGCGAAAAGTGCCTGACTCATCCTGCATTAGGTCCGCACGTCCCCAACCTTTACAGCCGAGTACCTTAAACGCTTCGAGACTGAGTTGCTCAACATGTAATTGTTCTTCATCATTCAGACCGTGATCAAACAAATAGCGTGTATCATTTGCTTGATATTTAGCATCGTAGTCATAAAAATCATGAGGCGTCTCCAGCTTTATCACAGGCAACACAACATCACCTAAGATAGCCACAGTGTACTCCCCACCGCGCATCCACTTTTCAGCGATAACACAGCTATCTACCTCAGCCGCTGCACGATAGGCATTTTGCAGCGCCGCCGGGTCATCGACCTTGTACATGCCGATGCTAGATCCCTCGTGAGCCGCTTTGACCATCATTGGAAAACCCAGTTCATCAGCCACAGCAGCTAATTGTTCTACACTGCGTAATCGCGCATAGGGCGGTGTTGCCAGTGCACTGTCACAAAACAGCTGTTTGGAGCGCAGTTTATCCATCGCGAACGCAGAACCTGCCACGCCACTGCCAGTATAGGGGATACCTAGCAGTTCCAGCGCCCCTTGCACCACACCATCTTCACCTCCGCGACCGTGAAGAATTAAAAAAGCCAAATCTATTGGCTGCGCCGTCAGCTGGGCAAGCGGGTTTAAATCGCCATGTTCACCAAACAAATCAATAGTAAAAGCATCGACGCCTGCACTTGTAAGCGCTTGGTGCACTGCTGCACCACTCTTTAACGAGACAGCACGCTCGGCCGAGTTCCCGCCCATCACGACAGCCACTTTGCCCAGTGAGTGCGACTTTTGTGCCAGCTCAGCTTTGCTCCAAGGTGTCAGTGTCAAACTAGTTTTTTGCATCTGCGTAATCCATTGCGCTAAGTTGATGAGCGAGCGCTGTAATATCACCCGCGCCCTGCGTTAAAAGAATGTCATTAGGCTGTAGTAAGTTTGCCAGCAGCTGCGGCACCTCTAGCGCACTTTCTACATACACAGGCTCTAGCTGACCGCGCTGACGAATACTGCGACACAAGCTTTTACTGTCAGCACTGCTGATAGGTGCCTCTCCCGCCGCATAGACCTCTAAGAGTAATAACGCATCAACCTCTGACAGGACTTGCACGTAATCTTCATACAAATCGCGAGTTCTAGTATAGCGGTGAGGCTGATTGATCATCACTAAGCGCTTTTGCGGCCACCCGCTGCGCACGGCTTTAATCGTCGCCTGAATTTCTCGCGGGTGGTGGCCATAATCATCGACCAGCATCACCTCACCCTCGGGCAGTTTGATCGGCTCGAGCACCTGGAAGCGACGCCCTACACCGGTGAACCCTTCAAGCGCTTGTGCAATCGCATCATCGCCAATACCTTCATCGGTGGCGACAGCAATAGTGGCTAGCGCGTTTTGTACATTGTGCAACCCCGGCATATTGACCGAGAGTTTAAGTGTGCTGTGCCCCTCTGGCCGTATGACCGTGAAATGTGTCTTCATCCCCTGCTGCGTGATATCAACGGCGCGATAGTCAGCGTCTTCATTCAGGCCATAGGTAATCACAGGGCGATTCACTCGAGCACTGACTTCACGCACTACAGGATCATCTGTGCACAAAACCGCCAGTCCATAAAAAGGCAGGTTGTGTAAGAAGTCGACAAATGTCTGCTTAAGCACCTCAAAGTCACCGCCGTATGTATCCATGTGGTCGGCATCGATGTTGGTGACAATAGACACCATCGGCTGCAAGTGCAGGAACGAAGCATCACTTTCATCGGCCTCTGCAATGAGGTAGCGGCTAGCCCCCAAGCGCGCATTGGTTCCAGCGCTGTTTAAGCGGCCGCCGATGACAAACGTCGGATCTAGCTCAGCCTGGGCAAACACGCTGGCCAATAAGCTCGTCGTCGTTGTTTTACCGTGCGTACCGGCCACAGCCACGGCGTGACGATAGCGCATTAATTCAGCCAACATTTCCGCACGGCGCACAATAGGTACGCGCTTTGCTCTAGCGGCAATAATTTCAGGGTTGCTCTCATCGACGGCCGTCGACACGACTACCACATCAACACCAGCGACATTTTGCTCAAGGTGCCCAATGAAAATCTGGCACCCCATAGAGGCTAACCGCTGTGTTGTCGCCGAGGCTTTTAAATCAGAGCCTGAAATCGTATAGCCCTGATTACTCAATACTTCGGCAATACCGCACATGCCAACACCGCCGATCCCAATAAAGTGAATCCGCTTAATTCTGCGCATTTCTGGAATCTGGTAACTCGCATCTGCAAGTGTGGGTGCTCTGCCAATATTGCTCATTTCATTTCCCTAATACAAATATCTGCTACGACCTCTGTCGCCTCTGGTGCAGCGGCTCGTCGCGCACGCTCCGCCATGTGTAAGAGGTGCTGTCTATCATTTAACTGCGCGAGTAAAGCGACAAGTTTCTCGGCGTCCAGATCACGTTGGGCCACAACAATGGCGGCATCCTCACGTGCTAAGTACTGTGCGTTTGCACTTTGGTGGTCGTCCACTGCATGCGGAAAAGGCACCAAGATTGATGCGACGCCTGCTATAGCCAACTCAGAGACTGTCAGTGCACCTGCGCGACATATAACCAAATCTGCCCAGGCATATGCAGCGGCCATGTCATCGATAAAAGGTTCAACCCGGCCCTCTACTGCGTACGTTGCATAATGCGCGCGCGTCTCTTCAATATTACGTTTACCCGCTTGGTGCCACACGTGAATTGGCGTTTGAGTCATACTCAGCGCCTTGGGGACCACCGCATTAATCGCAGCGGCGCCTAAACTGCCCCCGACAACAAGCACATTGAGTGCTCCTGTGCGCTCAGCAAAGCGCTCACTAGGGGCCGGCAGATCCAAAATCGGCCCGCGCACGGGATTACCAACAATCTCGGTACCTATACGCGCATCTTCTTTTTCACCAAATGCTCCAGGAAAGGCCGCCAGCGCTTTTGCACCTAATTTAAGCGATAATTTATTGGTCATTCCCGCGCGCGCATTTTGCTCGTGAATCACCAATGGTATCCCGGCGAGCTTTGCAGCAACAGCGCCTGGGCCCGATGCAAAACCACCCATCCCCAGTACTACATTAGGAGCCACTTCTCGCAAAACCTTGCGCGCTTGTATAATGGCTTTGGTAATGCGCCATGGAGCTTTAAGTAAGCCGAGCTTGCCCTTGCCGCGCACACCTTGTACATCAATGCAGTGCAGCGCAATGTCTGCTTTAGGCACTTCTATTGCCTCTATACCGGCCGCAGTGCCCAGCCAATGTATATCGAACCCTTTGGCGCGAAGCACGTCGGCGACTGCGAGGGCGGGAAAAACATGTCCGCCCGTACCGCCTGCCATAATTAATGCGACTTTTCGTTTTTCACTCACGCCTGTACTCACTTTACTCATATCGTTATTCAACTATTTTCCGCAACTTATCGCACAGACTAACTATCACTTGCACTCTGTGCGACCTGATCGAACGACTTGCTCTTCGCCCGTCGCGGCTTCTTCTCTGCCTTTTCCCGGGCATGCTTCTCAGTGTCCTCTGGCGCCTCTTCCTCTAAGTGAGAAATATCAGTAATACTTACACCAGCTTGACACAACTGTGCAGGTTGGGAGCGCAGCAATTTAAGCTCATAGTCTATGCGTAAAACAACGGCGATCATCGCCGTACACACCAAAAGACTACTCCCCCCGTAACTCAACAGCGGCAACGTCAGCCCTTTGGTCGGTATCGCACCAACATTAACGCCGATGTTAATCAATGCCTGTCCAGCTAGCACTAAACCAAAGCCGTAGCTAATAAAGCCCATAAAAAACTGTTTTTGCTTTTCCGCTTGGCGGCCAATGCTAAAGATACGCACTATCATGACAACATAGAGCAACACAATAGTCAGCGCACCAACAAGCCCCAGCTCTTCAGAGAGTACAGAGTAAACAAAATCCGTATGCGCCTCTGGCAGGTAAAATAGCTTTTGCACACTGTTACCAAGCCCAGTACCAAACCACTCACCGCGGC
>JBMZCU010000022.1:0-21036 GCA_049613705.1 Pseudomonadales bacterium
ACTATTTCATCGCCAAGCTAAATAGGAGAGCACTATATGCACGAATTACTCCCTCAGCTGATCAGTATCTTTCTCGGCTTTTTTGCCATCATGAACCCCATTGCCAACACTGCGGCTTTCGCGGGTTTAGCAGGCGAGAAGAGCCGCGCCGAGCAGATCAAAATCGCCACTAAATCACTGCTGGTCACTTTCTTCGTGATTGTCGCCTTCGCTTGCCTGGGCAAGGCGATATTCCACATGTTCGGTATCACACTACCGGCACTGCGCATCACCGGCGGCGTACTGGTATTCCTGGTCGGCTATCACATGCTCAGCGGCAGCTCGAGCCACATGCACAGCGCAGAGCAACCCGAGGAGCAGCGCGACATCGCGATATCCCCACTGGCGGTGCCGCTACTGGCAGGGCCAGGCACCATCGCCACAGCGATGAACTACGCAGCGGCCGGCGGTATTACAGGCATCGCGATGACCATTGGCGTTTTCGCCGTGCTCTGCCTAATCACTTTTGTCTGCTTTATCTTCAGCGGCAATATCCTGCGCCTACTCGGCAAGAGCGGCTTGGCGATTATCACTCGCTTGATGGGGCTTATTCTGGCAGTCATCGGCACACAGATGTTGATTACCGGGATTACGCAAGCTTTCAAGTTAGGCTAATTTACCTCGCTTTGACATCTGGCATGCTTTAATCACTCTCTAGAGAACCTGTGATTGAGCTGTGAGGCCTGTATGAAAAGATTGAGTTACGCCCTACTCGCGCTAGTGCTGTTGTTAGTTGGCTGCAGCACAGCGCCGAACACCCCGCTCTATCAGCGCTCTGCACAGAGCTATCACTACACACAGCCAAGTTTCGAGGACTATCAGCGCGAGTCGTTGCTGTGGCTGCAGAACAACCGCGTCTTTTTGACGGCGGACAAAAACACAGAACTCTCTGCTAATGCTCCCTTCGAGCTGCGCCCAGAGCAACCCACTGACAAAGGAATACTACTGGTACACGGGCTCTCTGGCTCGCCCTTTTTCTTTCGCGATATCGCAGAGCAGTTACGCGCGCGCGGCTTTTTGGTACGCGTCATGCTACTGCCCGGGCACGGCAGCCGTCCAGCTGACTTGCTGGATACCGAACTGGCCGACTGGGAGCGTAGTGTTGAACATCAAATCGCCCTGTTAAAACGTGAGGTAGATACCCTGTGGCTAGCGGGTTTCTCAACCGGTGCCAACTTAGTGACTAGCGCCGCTATTGCTGATCCAAGCATATCGGGGCTGTTGCTTTTTTCCCCAGGTTTTGCGCCTAAAGTGCGTGGACTCGCGCTCACCCCCTGGATCAGTAAGGTCGCCGATTGGGCCGACATCGACGCGCCCAGCGAAAACTATATCAGCTACGACTCACTGCCCTTTCAAGTGGCTGCCAGTTACTACCACTCCACCCGTAAAGCGCTTAAAACGCTCGCGCAATCTGGCTACAAAAAGCCCGTGCTAATGGCCGTCAGCCAAGACGATGTCGTGATCGATGCGCAGCGGGTTTACCGCTTATTTGAGCGCCACTTCACTCACCCGCAAAGCCGTCTACTGTGGTACGGCGCCCGCCAGTTCGACGACCGGCGAGTAATCAGTTTGCCAACCTCGCTAGCAGAACTGCAAATTCGCAACTTCTCACATTTAAGCTTGCTCTTTAAAACTGACAACCCCTACTTTGGGCGCTTTGGCAGCACGCGACTGTGTGAGGAAGAACTCTCTGCTGAACAGTTGCGCGAGTGCCGCCAGGGCACAGCGGTTTGGTTTGCCGAGTACGGCCACACCGAGCCTGGCAAAACCTTCGCCAGGCTCACCTGGAACCCTCACTTCGAACGCCAGGCACGCGCGATTGATGAGATCACCGCACATTAGTTGATCATCCCCTGAGGCGCCTCACAGTGTATACTCAGCCTTTTTGGAATGGGTAGTAGACATGTCGCTCAGGGCGCTCAAAACATTAATCGCTATCGAACAACACGGCAGCTTTGCCCGCGCCGCCAGTGCACTCAACTTATCGCAGGCGGCGGTGAGCATTCAGATTAAAGCGCTGGAGGATGAACTTGGCTGTGCATTGTTTGATCGCACCGCCCGCACCCCAGCGCTCAATGCCAGCGGGCGCAAAGTACTAGAGCGCGCCCAACAAATCGTAGCGCTGTATCGCAGCTTGCCTCAGTGCGTCAGTCCAGGTGGTGACTTTGCCGGCGAATTCAGTGTCGGGGCCCTACGCACAGTGCAACAGCGACTAGCACCGGCGATAGCCGCCCTGATCAAGCGCCACCCGCAGCTGCGCATCCGAGTGGTGGCAGGTATGACGCTGGAATTGATAGCCAAAGTCGAGCGTGGTGAACTCGACGCCGCACTGACTGCGGATATGGGCAACCGCTGCGCTTCACACTGCCAGTGGTTCCCCTTTAGCCGCGAACCCTATTACATCGTCGCCCCAGCCGAGCTCACCGGCAAAGATGCGCGCAGTTTGCTCAGCGAACACCCTTTTATCCGCTTTGATCGCCACACCAATGCCGGGCGCTTTATCGAAGCCGAACTGACCCGGGCAAATATTCGTGTCAGTGAGGCGATGCAATTGGACTCCCTGGAATCCGCGTTAGAAATGGTGAAGTACTCACTGGGTATAACCGTGATGCCACTGCGCCCATCCCAGCGCGAGCAACTAGAGACACAGTACGCACTCGTGCCCTTTGGTGAGCCACAGTTAGAGCGTGAGCTCGGTCTCTATCAGCGTACAAACAGCCAGCGCAGCGCAGTGGCACAATTGATTGTGCAACAGCTCACAACAATCGCGGCCCCTATCAACACTTAAATTTAATTTAAGCATTAGGTAAATTTATTTAATTTTTTTTATTTAAAAAGACATTCTATACTGCGTCAAACTTAAGACTCGGTAACCCTCATGCTCGACATCGCCAACGCACTCGTTCCTATTATTGTCACTATCTTGCTCGGCTACGCTATAAAGCGCAGCGCCAAGCTGCCCGTCGATTTCTGGCAAGGTGCAGAGAGCTTAACTTACTACGTCCTGACCCCCGCCCTACTCATTAGTATCCTCTCCAACCGCGAGCTGGCAGATCTTGCCTGGCCGCCGTTTTTATTAATTCTCTTTAGCGCCGTTTTAGTCTGTGCCGCGCTGATCACCGTTTGGCAGATATGGCTGCGCAAGTTGCCAAGCCCCGCTTTTACCTCACTTTTTCAAGGTGGCGTGCGCTACAACACGTTTATTTCGCTGGCACTGGTCGCTGCGCTCTACAACGATGAGGCTCTCAGTTATGCGGCACTCGCCGTCACGGGGATGATTCTCTTGATCAATGTGCTCTGTGTCACAACCTTTACACTGAGCATCGGCAGCTCGCGCTTCAGCCCTAAAGCGCTACTGGTGCAGCTTGCCATCAACCCTTGGATACAAGGTGCCGCCATTGGTATCGCACTGAATTTAAGCGGGCTGGGACTGCACAGCACACTCAGTGCCTCGCTCGATTTATTCGGCCGCGCAGCCTTCCCAGTGGGGTTGATTTTAGTCGGTGCCGGCCTCAATTTTAAAGGCATTAAACAAGCCAAAGAATTGATCGCGACGAGTCTCGTAGTTCAGTTTTTGTGCAAGCCGGCCATCGCCATTGTCTTAATCAATACACTTGAGCTAGAGCGTGTCGCCGCTCTGGTAATACTCGTCTTTCTGAGTGTTCCAACTGCCCCCGCCTCTTATATACTGGCGCGCAAACTGGGCGGGGACGCTCCCGCGATGGCTGCTATCATCACAGTGCAAACGCTGTTCGCCTTTATTTCACTGCCGCTGACACTCTATTGGGGACCAATGTTGATTCACACGTAAGCGCCGGCTCACACCTTCTCTAAATCTGCCATCATCTTGGCCAGTTCAGCACGCTCTGTGCTGCTGGCCCCCTGCTCTAGCGCTTTCAAAATCATGGCATTGATACGCTCTTTACGCAAAATCCACAAATCGTGCAGTGAAAGCGCAACACTCAAGCGCTCTGTGGGATAGAGATCAATCAGTAAGCCGACCAGCTCTCCGGCCTGCTTGGGCAGTGCCAGCACCATATTGATCGCCACATCACTCGCGGTCAGCATCGACGATTGCAGTGCTGTATCGATAAGCGCTCGCGGATCTCGTGGCTGTTGCGCCAGCGCCACCAACAACAGCTTAAGCTCTGGGTTGTCTATTTTAGCGAGGCTGTAGTTAATTCTGGGGTCGAGCTCACTCGCCCCCATCGAAGTAGGCTGCACTGTTACCTTAAAAGGGCTACTCGCCTCCAGCGTCTGCGTGCGCACGAAGAGCTTGCGTGTCAGCAGGAAAATCATCACAAAGGCGTGCACTGCGATCAGGTAATAATAGAGCCAGAGCGCACCGTAGGCATTCATCAAAAAGCCGGCGATTATGGGGCCTGCAATCCCTCCGGCGCCGAGTAAAATCTGCATTGTGCTGGTTGCCGGCATCGCCTCTTTAGATTCTATGTGATCAAACACTTGCGTCACTGCCAGCGGGAAGAGCGCCACCCCAGAGCCACCAGACACTAAGAACAGAAAAATCAGCACAGAGGTGGGCATGGCAACGAAGTTTTCCATCACAATCAGCGCATTGCTGACGACACCTATGACCATCAACCCCGCCGCAACACTGCGCTTATCGTAGCGATCGGCGAGCCAACCGGTGGGGTACTGGCTGAGCAAGCCCCCCATTTGAAAGGAGCCCAGCGCCAGCGAGAGCCAGATGCCTGATATACCGCGCTCGTAAGCGTAGAGCGAGAGTAGCGAAACACTCGCGGAGCTGATGAGACCGGCACAGACACAGGACAGCGTGCCAGAGGGCGAGTAGCGCCACAATTTACCCAGCGCCATCGCACTGCCGCGCGCGGGCAACTCCGGCTGTGGCAGGCGACTCATCGCCATAATGATCAGGGATATACACAAAAAGATGCTCAAAAGGCCAAAGAGCCTAGGGTCTTGCACACTGGAAAAGCTAAACAGAAAAGGCGCGACACCAAAGCCGACCGCAAAACAAATCTGATAAATACTGAAAACCTTGCCCCGGTTACTCTGATCACTCAGCACGTTGAGCCAGCTCTCCAACGTGATGAAACTGGCGACAAAACAGAAACCTGCAACGATACGCAACAAGCCGGTTAACCAAATATCATTGCTGTAACTGTGTACAATAGAGACAATCGACAGTGTCGCCACCATAGTGGCAAACGCCCTAACATGCCCAGCACGCAATACCGCGCGCGAACCAAAAAGCCCAGCCATTACCGCCCCGACAGCGAACATACTCATCGCCAAACCTATATCGCCAGTGTCAAAGCCCCCTTCGCTGAGGCGAATAGGCAGCACCACAAAGAACAGGTTGTGACTCAAGGCAACCGCAAAAATAGCGAATAGAATCGCGCGGATTCGGCGCAGAATGCTCGGCTGTGTCATAGCAGACCTCTATGCTGTTGTGTTGGCGCCGGCGCAGCGTCAGGCGTTAAAAAGAGAGAAACAGAGGGATCAATACCGGCACCATCATACTCAGTACAAAGCCGCTGGCGATGGCTGTTGGAATGATGATTGCACCGTGAAATTTCCCCAGCATCGGCAAGGTAAAATCCATCGCTGTCGCGCCGCTGTAGCCGACGCCGCAGTGGCTGTTTATCCGGCTGAGCAAAGGGATTAACATCAAGGCAAACACCTCGCGCCCAATGTCTAATAAGAACGCTGTGGTGCCCAATTCTGGGCTCCCTAAGTCAGTTAGAAGAATGCCCGACAGGCTGTACCAACCAAACCCAGACACCACTGCCATACCCTCGAACAAAGGAAGTCCCAAGACCCAGGCTCCGATAGCACCGGCTAAGAGTGTACTGAAAAGCACCGTCACACCAATGATTAGTCCCTGGACATTCAAAAACAGTGAGCGCAGGCGATAATTCCCCTGATAGAGCTGGCGCCCGATCAAAAAGAGCAACAGATAGAGCATCCAAGTCACCAGCGCCTCTGCCCAGTGGAATACCCCCTCTGTAAAGTATCCGGCGGCACCGCCTGCCACCACCCAGAACACTGTCTCTAATGAATCGGAAAAGACCGCTAAGTTTATCCCGCCACCGCTGTGCGCGTGCTCAGTCACAGGCTCACTCTTATCAAAGAGCTTACCGCTGAGTGTCAAAAAAGCGATGTTGCAAACACTGATCAGTGCAAAAAAAGTCAGCGCCATCACGCCAGCGGTATACAGTTTACCCTGTAAATCCTCAAGGCCACCTATGCTGTAGCCAATCAGTGCCAGCATCGCCATGGTGAGCCACTTTAAGCTTTTATCGATAAAGGTCGCGCTCAAGGCGCGCACATTGCACCAATAACCGATAAACAGTGCAGCGAGCAGTGGCCCCAGTGTCATTAAAATTGTCATTTCATCCCTCGGCGGCAGGCTGGTGGGGGCCTATCCACATCCCCCGTAAAAAGGGCGATTCTGCGCCTAAACACCAGGGGGTGCAAGCACTTGGCACAAGAGATTAGCACCCACGCACCAAAACAGTGCAACTGCACGATGACGGTACTACTGTGATCAAATATTCACCAATATAGTGCACTGATACCCCGCCCTTAGACTCGCCTTCGCCGCGCCAGCTTAATGCGTACTAGCAGCTCGCCAAGTTTCGTAAATCTGCAGCTCTCAACTACTGACAGCCACTTGCCTGGATAGCTCGGGAAGCTGCGAGTAGGTTCAACACGCCTCTCACAGCGCTTCGTGTTTAGACAGGCTGTGGCACGAAAAAAGCACAGAGACTGAATAGAGGGACCGTTTATGGCTTAGCTATGTTATTTCATAACATTTATCTTTGCTCGCTCTGCTGCGCGTGGTAATCTTCACATTATGTTTACTACCCTCTGCCAGCTGCGCAAACATTGTCTTTTTGCACTCTTTGCCCTACTCCACATCGCCGTGGCGGCACAACTACACCAAGCTGACCACTGGCAAACTGGCACTGTGCAGTTCAATCACGAGCTGCAAGAGACCGATTTACTGAGCGATACGGGTTGTGATCAACCGCTATTGCACGCCGCACTGCCTCCTCCAAGCCAGTACTTCTCTGCCCCGCCCATAGGGCAGCGCACCAGTTACTGCACTAACCTGCCAAAGCACTATCAACACGCTAACACTCTGACCTTGTGGGCTCGCGCCCCTCCCGCATTAAGCTAACCCTTCCTGAAAGGGACTCTAAGAAGACTCATCACGTCTAATACACGAAACATAGCAGTCACACGCCTCGTGCTGTGCCCGCTTAATGCTTGCAAACACAGAGAGACCACAATGTCTAGATTAGCTATTGCCATTACTAAAGCGCACCGTTCAAAGCACAAATCTACCCTCAGTGCCAGTGCACTCGCCGTTATCCTAGCCGCTGGCAGTTCAAGTGCCGCCGCTCAAGAGCGCATCGAATTCGATGGCCACCAGCACGGCAGCGCCCTCGTGCAAATCGCACTGGAACACAACCAGATCAGTGCCACACTGCGCTCACCGAGCGCCAACTTTCTAGGCTTTGAACACGCCCCTGAATCCGCCGAGGAGAAAGCGGCAATGGCGGCTCTGGAAACCAGCTTTTCACAGGACTTTGGCCTTTTGAGCTTCAACAGCGAGGCCCAGTGCAGCGTACAGCAGATCAGCCTAGCGCAGGCGCTAGAAACGGCCGATGAGCACGACGATCACGACGAAGCGCACGGCCACGACGATCACGACGAAGAGCACGGCCACGACGATCATGACGAAGAACACGGCCGCGATGATCACGACAAAGAGCACGGCCACGATGATCACGACAAAGAACACGACCACAAAGAAGGTGAAGTGCACAGTGAAATCGTGGTGCACTGGCGTTTCAACTGCAGTGAACCCAATGCGCTGAGCACTATCAAAACCACTGTGTTTAACAAATACCAAGGACTTGAGCAGCTCGAAGTCCAGTTCATCTCTGAACGCGTTCAACACGGTGCCAGCCTGAATGCCAAACAGCCGAGCACCTCTTTCTAAACACTCAGCCTCCCCGCCACCTTAATAGGCAGGCGGGGCAGCTACAGATTATCAGCATCTCTCGGTCTACTCCGAGCGGAGAACAGCATGACAACAGCACTTGAGATCAGCGATTTGCACTTCTCTTGGCCCGGCCAAAGTGAAGCGGCGCTAACAATCGATGCACTCAGCTTAGCCCAGGGGCAATCGCTCTTTATACAGGGCCCCAGCGGCAGTGGAAAAAGCACCTTACTCAACCTCATCGCCGGTATGCTCACCCCTCAACGCGGCAGTATCTACTTGCTCCCGCAATTGAGTGGACAGCGTAGCCTAGATGATCGCTTTCGCGCCGATCACATCGGCTACATCTTTCAGCAGTTCAACCTTCTCCCCTTTCTCAGCGCACTGGAAAATGTCAGCTTGAGCTGCCAGTTTTCCAAGTTGCGCAGTGAGCGCTGTCGCAGCGAGTACGGGAGTGTTGAAAGCGCCGCTCGTCACTGGCTAACACAGCTAAACATCCCCGAGCGCTTGTTTGCACTCAGTGCCAGTCAGCTCAGTGTTGGCCAGCAGCAGCGTGTCGCCGCTGCCCGTGCCATGATGGGAAGTCCTGAGCTTATTATCGCCGACGAGCCGACTTCGGCACTGGATGTCGACAACGCGCGTCACTTCGTCCAGCAACTACTGGAGCACTGTCAGAGCGCCCAGAGTTCGCTGCTGTTCGTCTCTCACGACCTACAGCTGACAGAGGGCTTCGATCACCGGCTAACCCTACAAGATACAGCTCAGGTGCAACTATGAGCTATTTCAAACTCAGTTGGCAAAGCCTTAAAAACAGACGCTTGAGCGCAACATTAACTCTGCTGATTATCGCATTGAGTACCACGCTTCTACTGAGTGTTGATCGTATTCGGCTTGATGTAAGACACAGCTTTAGCAACACCATTTCCGATACCGATTTAATCGTTGGTGCGCGTACTGGGGCACTGAACCTGCTGCTCTACAGTGTCTTTCGCATTGGCGATGCTAGCAATAACATGAGCTGGCAGAGCTATTTAAAGCTGCAAAAAAAGCGCAACGTAAAATGGACAGTGCCGCTCTCCTTGGGCGACTCGCACCGCGGCTATCGCGTACTCGGCACGAGTGATGCCTATTTCAAACACTATAAATACGCCAACAAACAACCTCTGCACCTTCAAAGCGGCACCCCTTTCAGCAACACCTTTGAAGTCGTACTCGGCAGCGAAGTAGCCAAAAAGCTCAACTACCCGCTGCACCAGAACATTGTGTTGGCTCACGGTACAGGTGCAACCTCGTTTGAGAAACACGATGACAAACCCTTTACCGTCGTCGGCATACTGGCCGCCACGGGAACTGAAGTAGATCGCACGCTGCACATTCCCCTCAGCGGTATGAGCGCGCTACACGTCAACTGGAAGGACGGGGTTAAAAAAGGGCGCAAAGTCAGCGCCGAGGACAGTTTGAAATACGACCTGACACCTAAGTCTATTACTGCCGCCCTGGTTGGTTTGGAAAGTAAAATCGATACCTTTACGGTGCAGCGTCAAATCAACACTGACAGGCGCGAAGCTCTTAGCGCTATTATTCCCGGGGCTACACTTCAACAACTGTGGCAACTCATCGCCTCGGCCGAGAGCGCGCTCTTTGTGATCTCCAGCGCTGTGATGGGGTTTAGCTTACTGGCCATGCTCAGTGCTATTTTCGCAGGGCTCAGTCAACGCCGGCGTGAAATTGCCATCTACCGTGCGCTCGGCTGCCCACCGGCAGGTATTTTTTGGCTACTGCTGAGCGAGTCTGCATTCTACGGCATTCTCGGTACAGTACTGGGCCTGGCACTGCATTACGCCATGCTCCTTGTGGCGAGCGCACCAGTACAAGCACTATACGGCTTTACCTTACAGCTTGTGGCACCTGATCAGCGCATGTGGCTAGTGCTGACACTCTTCGTTGCAGGTGCGGTTGCAGCCGGGCTATTGCCCGCTTATCGCGCCTACCGCCAAACGTTAAACGACGGGCTAAAAATAAGCCTCTGAGGACCTGACTATGTTTCATCTACGCACACTTCTACTCCCTCTTATTGCACTGTTATTAAGCGCAAACGCCCTCGCCAGTGATTATAAAACGCTGGACTGGGAGGCCCTGATTCCCCCGGGTTTCGACTTGGCTGCACAGGAGGATGCGGTGATCAATCAGTACACCCAAGAGGAGCTGATGGAAGATGAGGCGCTGAGCATGCGCCTAGATCAAGAGCTACAAGCCCTTGCAGATGCGGCCCCTGTCGTGGACCAGCTGAACAAACAAAAAGTGCGGGTGCCCGGTTTTGTCGTGCCGCTAGAGCTCGATGAAAACCGCGTGCGCACCTTTTTACTCGTCCCCTACTACGGGGCGTGTATCCATATGCCACCGCCGCCGGCCAATCAAGTGATTCTAGTCAGTGTTGACGAGCCTTTTGTGCTACAGAGCATGTTCGATCCCGTCTGGGTACAAGGAGAGCTCGCCGTGGGCACTAAAATCACCCACCTGGGCACAACGGGTTATCAAATGAGCGCCGACGGTGTCACCCCCTACGACGCGTAAATGGCGCAGTCCTCAATGGACTTCTTACGCTCGTGTGTAGGCATTAAGCTATCCGCGTGTTAATCTTGCGTTCATGTGAAAGGGAATTTACAGGAGCGCCCCTTGAGGTTTTTACTGCTAACGATGCTGTTGGTATCTCACTGTTACGCCAGTGACACCATCACCCTCACAACCTTTTCCCACAGTGTCAATCGCGACATTAGCCAGAGCATCTTAACTGAGGCGTATAGCCGCCTAGGTTTGAAACTGAAAGTAGATACCTACCCAGGCGAGCGCGCCCTGCTCTACGCTAATTTGGGCAGAGCCGATGGGGCACTTTTCCGTATTGCCGGGCTCGATAAGCAATACCGGAACCTCAAACGTATCGCCGTGCCAATAAATACGATTGAGGGAACCGCCTTTTATCTCAATGAAGATATTCAAGTGCGCGGCTGGGCCAGCCTCACATCGTTAAAAGTGGGCATCATGGCCGGGGCAAAATACAGCCAGCAGCTAGCCCAGGGCAAGCACCTCACCCATGAGAATACTGTCGCACAGCTGTGGCAGCTGCTTTACAGCGGCAGCGTCGATGTCATCATAGTGGCCAGAGCCCGCGGACTGGCCGAGCTTCACAAGTTGGCGCTAAAAGCTCCACCACCTAGGGCGAGAGTGTTACAGCGCTACCCGCTCTATCACTATCTACACCGCAGACACAGCGCGTTGGTGACTCCACTCACTCGTATTTTGACCCAACTGCAACGCGAGGGATTTATTGCTGAGACGCGCGAGCGCTTACTCAGCATGGATTAGAGCAAGGCTATCTCCTGAAATCGCACGGTTGAGCTTAGCTAAACTCGTATAGCAATAGTCCGTGAGCTCAGGCCAGCGACGCTCATCGCAAGCGATATGTACTGTTTTGGTGTTGGCCGCCCTGCCCGCTTCGAGATCAAACTTAAAATCGCCGACCATCACCGCCTCTTCAGGTGCGACTTGCCAGCGTTTGAGTAAATCAGATAATCCGCTGGGATCAGGTTTATGCGGTGCTTCGTCCCGGCCGATAATGTCAGCTTCATCAAAGTGATGCACAACCCCAATAGCCGCCAGTGAGAGCAGTGCAACGTCCTTGCTATTGCGGGTAAAAATACCCAGCTTCACACCGCGATACGCCAAGTGCTCTATCAAAGCGACCACACCCTCGGCGCCCTTGGCGAGCGTTGCATAATGCGCTTCCAGCGCATCAAGCCTCGCGGTCATAGCCGTTTTTTGCGGTTCAGCCAGTGCTGCGATACTCGCCAAAATATCTGCATCGGCCGGCATATCGAGCATGCGTCGCATGTAGGCGAAATCGTGAACGGCGACGGTCAATGTGCCATCCATGTCGAAGACCCAAGCTCGGCTGTCTGCTAAAAAAGTGTTCTCTTGCATGTTTACTCGCTTTTCATCAGCAGTGAGATCATAAACTCCAAACGCTGCTCAATGAGTTCTAAATGGCCACTGTGCTGCAGCGCCGACTCGTCATCACTGACCGCGCGGGTCAGCATAGCGAGACTTTGCTGGTTATCTTTGATGCTCTGCAATAAACTGCGCGAGCGCTTTTTGGTACTGTCGGTGAGCTGACCGATGCGGCTATAGGCAGTTTTGAGTTGCCGATCGAGCTGGTCAATGTGCGCGCTGACTTGGTTTAGCTCTGCGTTCATTGCCGCACTGATATCGCTGACCTGTTCCTCTAATGTCTGTGCAACGCCACTAAAACGGCTGGAGAAGAGGTCAGACTCACTGGCCAAAAATATACGCAGTAACTCTTCGGGGTAGAGTGCGCGGTTACGCCCTTGAGCGCGAATACTGTAGGTACCGCGTGAATTGCAGTAAGGGCGGTTATCACAACTGGGGATCTCCAAGCGCAGGAAGGGCTTGGCGCTCAGGTTTTCGGTGATCAGCTGAATCTGTAGCGGCGGGTAGCACTCTAGCGCTTTGTTGATCAGAGTCAGGCGGGCGTTGTCGTCGACGCTACAGCCGACTACTTTTCCGCGCTGTACCCCCGCTGACGTGGTGTACTCATCGACTCCGATAAGGAGCGTTCCACCGTGTTCTGTGTTGGCAAAAGCGACAAGATCAATGCTCTTCACCCCCGAGACATCGCGCTTGAAATCGACCTGCTGATTCTCGGTGCTCGCGATCATCTCCCGCGAGCGTTTTGTGATACCTTGAAATTCCGTTTTCGCCATCGCACTTAGCGGTAGAGGTTGTCGTCAAAAGGATCCAGCGGCGACTCTAACATTTGATCGTCACTGTTGTAGAGCACGCGTCCCTCAAAGCGTAACCCCTTGGAGGCAAACCAGCGCTCGGCGCTCTCACGGCCCTCCTCGGCGCTGCTCTTTTTCATACTCGCGCTGATAATACGGTAGAAATACAGCCCAAAGAGACCGGCGGCAACGCCCATGAAAAAGATCGAACTCATCGCGAAGAAAACAGCGATAACACCGGCGATCCAAACGCGGCTAGCCTTTGCCATTTTGTAGTGTTCGTTGTGTGAGGCGAAAAGATCGTGAAATTTGATATAGCGGCGGAAATTCTGTTGTAGTTCAAATTTATTTTCACTAGATATGTTGCGGGCCATGATTAATTCCATCTAAATAAGGAGAGTGTCATTGTGATACGCGAGCCGATCGATTTCAACACTCGAAAAATATTTACGCACCCGCTGCAACAACACCAACGGGCACGACTGTATTACATCAATGATGAACGCTATTGTGACATCCACAGATGTCACAAGTTCTACAAGCTCTTGCTGACAACCTCGTAGACATCCGCTGAGAGCTCACCACTGTCCATCACGCGCTGAAGTTGGTCACGCATCTGCCCCTGGCGCTGCGCACTGTAGCGACGCCACTTTGACAGCGGTGCCACCAGGCGAGAAGCAATCTGCGGATTACTCTTGTCCAGGGCGATAATTTGATCGGCCAGGAACCGGTAACCACTGCCGTCTTCGGCGTGGAAATTGGTCGGGTTTTGGCCGCAAAAGGCACCGATCAAGCTGCGTATTTTGTTGGGGTTAGCGAAGTCGAAAGCCGGGTGCTCCATCAGTGCTGTCACCTTGCTCAGAGCGCCAGGTTTAGGATCGCTCGCCTGCACTGCAAACCACTGATTCACCACCAGCGCCTCATCTTGCCAGCGGTTGTAAAAATCTTCTAGCAACTCTTGTGCAAGTTCAGTGTGTGCAGAGTGCACTACTAGACTAAGCGCTGCCAGACTATCTGTCATGTTGTCGGCCTCATTGTACTGCGTGCGTGCAAACTCCAAATAGCTGTCGCGCTCAAGTGCCACCAGATAAGACAGACAGAGGTTTTGTAATTGACGCTGCGCGACAAACTCCGCACTTGGCTGATAGCTCTCGGCTGCCAACTTGGCACCTTGATAGGCGGCCAGGAACTCTATTTCCAGTGCGCTAGCTAGTGTGGTGCGCACGAATTCGCGGGCGCGGTGGATGGCGAACACATCAACCTCTTCGCTCAGCTCAGCGAGATACGCCTGCGAGGGCAGCGCCAGTACTTTTGCGATCATGGCCTTATCCAGCTCGCCGTCGTTAAGCACAGCGCGATAGGCATCGACCAAGCAGCTATCGAGTACAGGGGCCGCATCGGCTGGCTGGGCCATAATCTCTTGAATAACATCGACACCCAGCTTCTGCGCCGCTTCCCAGCGGTTGAAGCCATCGCTGTCGTGGCTCATCAAAAAGACCAGCTGCTCACGTGTATAGGGGTAGTCAAGCTTGACCGGGGCACTGAAGTTGCGCAGCAGAGAAGGCACTGGACGCTCTGCGATGTCTTCAAAAACAAAGCTCTCACTGCTCTTCGTCAGCTCGAGCATCACACTTGTCTGGCCTGCAATGTCGATATCCTGACCTTGACTGTCGAGTAGCCCCAAGGCAAACGGCAAGTGATAGGGTTGCTTCTGCGCCTGGCCTGGCGTCGCCGGGCAGCTCTGTGCAATGCTCAAGGTATAGCGTTTGGTCGCCGGATCATAGTTGTCCGTCACACTGAGCAAAGGCGTTCCGGCCTGGGTATACCAGTTCTGGAACTGCGTGAAATCGCGCCCAGACACCTCGGCCATTGCCGCAATAAAATCATCTGTGGTGACCGCCTGACCATCGTGACGCTCAAAGTAGAGGTCGCTGCCCTTGCGAAACAGCTCTGGCCCCAACAGCGTGTGTACCATGCGCACAACTTCAGCGCCTTTCTCGTAGACCGTCATGGTGTAGAAATTAGAGATCTCGATAAAGGAGGCCGGGCGTACCGGGTGCGCCATCGGTCCTGCATCTTCGGAAAACTGCGCGGTGCGCAGCAGTTGTACATCTTCGATGCGCTTCACGGTGCGTGAATTCATGTCCGCCGAAAACTCGGCATCGCGGAACACCGTAAAGCCCTCTTTCAAGCTCAACTGAAACCAGTCGCGACAAGTGACGCGATTACCTGACCAGTTGTGGAAGTACTCGTGGGCAACCACTGCCTCGACACGCTGAAAACCCGCATCTGTCGTTGTCTGCGGGTGCGCCAACACACAGGATGTATTAAAAATATTAAGCCCTTTGTTCTCCATCGCGCCCATGTTGAAAAAGTCGACAGCCACTATCATGAAGACGTCTAAGTCATACTCGCGCCCGTATACCTCTTCATCCCAACGCATCGAGTTCTTGAGGGCCGTCATCGCATAATCGAGCTTGTCGAGGTCCTTCTCTGCGGCGAATATCTTCAAGCTAACCTCACGCGCTGACGCCGTGGTGAAAGTATCTTCGATGTGTGCCAAGTCACCCGCAACTAGGGCAAAGAGGTAGGCTGGTTTAGGGAAAGGGTCGTGCCACTTCACCCAGTGACGGCCTCCCTCTTCCTCACCGCTGTCAACTAGATTGCCATTGGATAAGAGTACCGGATAAGCCTCTTTATCCGCTTCGATTGTTGTTTCAAAGACAGACATCGCATCGGGGCGATCGAGATAAAACGTAATGCGTCTAAAGCCTTCGGCCTCACACTGGGTACAGTACATACCCTCGGAGCGATACAAGCCTTCAAGAGCCGTGTTTTGATCTGGGTAGATCCGGTTGTGCACTTCAAGCACACATTCCATACCGGGGTCTGTAATAGTTAAGCCGTGCTCATCGCGCGAGAACTGCGCGCCCTCTAGCTCGGTGTCATTGAGTGATACGCGCAAGATTTCGAGCGATTTATCACCGTGTAAAAAAAGCGCTGTTTGGAGCTCTTCACTCTCGGGGTTGCGCCTGATAGTCATGCGGCTGATCACATCAGTATGTGCGCCATGTAACTCAAAACGCAATTGCGTCTGCTCGATAACGAAAGCCGGCACGCGATAATCTTTTAAATAAATAACATTAGGTTGTGACATAAATAAGCCCCTGAAACACTGCGCCTACAGCGTTGCCAACTCGGCGTTATACGCTGTGTATTTTCGTAAATTGATAACCCCAGTATCCAATATCAAATACTGACCTTTTATTCCCTGTAGAGTCCCGCTTATTAAAGGTGTCTTATCCAAATTGTGCGATGTAATTTTGCTCGGGTACTGCTGTACGGGGTAATCGATATCCAACACCTCGACACCCTCTATCGGCTGTATGTTCTGGATGCCCTGTTCTTGTGTCAACGCATCCAACTCCTCCTTACACAGCGCCAGTAACTCGTCGCGAATCGCCTTTAGGTCGAGCGCTTCGCTCTCCCCTTTGAGCATTTTGCGCCAGTTTGTCTTATCGCTAATGTGCTGCCCGATAATACGCTCGATTAAACCCGATTGTCTGCGGGTTTGCACCCTAAAAATCGGCAGTGCGGCAATAGCCCCCTGATCCATCCAGCGCGTCGGCACTTGAGTGACCCGCGTGATGCCCACTTTAACCGCCGAGGAATTAGCTAGATAGACGATGTGCTCGTTAAAGCAGAATTGCTCTCCCCACTGCTCATCGCGACACGTCCCCAAGTGAAAGTGGCACTTTTCCGGGCTCATAATGCACAAATCGCATTGAGGCAGGGCCTTAAAACAAGGGTAGCAGTAACCTTGACTGAAACTCTTCTTGGTCTTGCGCCCACAGTGCGTACAGTGAATATCACCTAGCGCCTCCAGGCTGATTTGCTGGCCGAGTAAGTCATTCATGCACAGGGATTGCTCCCCCATATCCAGGTGATAGACAACGTGTCCATCGACCCATTCTGTACGCATTTTAGAGAGCGCGCCCTTTATTAAAACTGCCATTGATCGTTTCTTGTCCTGTTGAACTGTCGCCGCATTCTATGGGCGGCGTACAGTGATTGTTATTCTCTTTATAAGGCTTGTCCATGTGTCTGCGAATGGCTTTCGCCCCCTGCTCAGACTAACGCTCATGTGACAATGCACTGAGCTAAACGTGCCTTGTGGCCCTACCCTTAGTGCTATTTCTTCTGCCAATACCACACTGACTGCTCCGCTGACACAACGATCACCAGAAAGGGCCGCTGCGCGATGCTAATCTAGCAGCCCCAGTGACTTTGAGCACACAGAGTATGACTAGTGTGTAGAGCTATCTACAATATTGAGTACTTGTGGTGCCAGTGGATCTTGGCCTTTGACGCTGCCATCGCTGCGCCGGCGATCGATGTAGCCCGTTCGCGCCTCCTCGGGGAGGCGCTGCTCATAAGTAATGATAGCGCGCATGCATATTTCAAGCTGCTCAGCGGTCATTCTCTTGCCATCGGGCCATTTGCTCAATTCGATTGCGCGCTTGATCGCCCCGTGCATCTGAGGTGTCATCTTTTCAATCAGCTCTTCGTACGTCATTTCTCTGCCTTTAACTTTACATGCAGTGCTGCACACAGCAGCCCTGTTATTAATCCGGCGCTGTGCGCCATATTGGCTATTTTGCCCAAGCCGAGTGAAGCCAGCAATCCTGTAAAGCCTAAAACCAACCAAATAAGCATAAAAGCGAAGATTCCATCACTCACAGCGTTCAACTTCCTCTGCGGCGTGGTACAGAGCCTGTCCCATAGCCAGCAGTAACTTATCAGCGCATAGACAATACCCGACAAACCACCAAACACAGGGCCAGTGGCGTAATATTGCGCAACATTGCTGCTCACAGCACAAAACAGGATAAGCGCGATGTAAAACAACCGCCCCTGACGCCGCTCGATAACACTGCCTGCTACGATGACCCACAGGCTGTTAAACACTAGGTGTGGCACACTAAAGTGCATTAGCACAGGAGTAAAAAAGCGCCATAGCTCAAGGCTTTCGATATTGGCGTATAACGCGGTATATAAAATGCTGTCCTGGCGAACAGAAAAGGGAGTAATACTCAAGTTCTGCAACAGTGCGAGGTTTTCGCCAAAGCCCAGTGCAACACTCGCCACCAGCGAGGCAAGCATAAGTATTAGGCTCAGTGGTGCACGCAGCCACTGCTGAGTACGCTGGCGACTTTGCCTGGGGGAAGCCAGTGGGGGGAGGCGGTCTTCGCACCATGCATCAAAGAGTGCCTGTAGCGCCTCGATCTCGGCATCACTGGGCACCAAAATTAATTGCCGCTCGCGATGTACTACACGATGCGCCACTCCAGCCTGCCAAAGGTAAGCTGTAAAAGAGGCTAAATCGACATCGTGCGCTACAGCGAGGGCAACAACCAAGACACTGCTCTACACTTCGGTGCGTACATCGACACTGACAAACTTATCGCCCATCAGCTGAGGCTCAAAGTCGTAGCGATAGGCCACCAACTTACCAAATTTTACCGCGCTGTAATCTAGGCAGGCGATGTTCGTCGTCAGTGGCTGCGGAGTCCCCTCACACCAGTAGTGACCGATGAAAAGGTTCTTCTCGTGCTCTGGGTAATAGAGCAGCCCCTGGCGCTCGTGTTCTGAGAGTACCCGATTGAGCATACTCTTAGGCAGAGGGTCGGGTTGAAAGACGACTTCACGGTAGAGCTCTGGGTGTTTGGCCCAAAACTTAGTGCGGAAGAAGTGGCGCACGTAACCATCGCGACAAGTCATAGTCTCATTGTTGGGAAGGCGAATTTGAGTGCCGCGCAACAGGCGATCCATCACCGTCCACTCAAAGGTATCTTTTACAGCGGAGTGGTAGAGGAATTGAGTATTGATGGTGTTGCTACCCATCACCCTGAGGACTTCATCGATGATCGTCTGATCCCAGCAGGCATGTACCACACGAAAATCTTGAAACTCAAGGAAGATCGGTAGTTGCATCATCCACTGATAAAAATCTTTGCGATCATTCGGGTGATTGGCGAGCTGGTTAAGTGTCTCCTGCAAGATACGCTGGTGACGCTTAGTGTGCTCACGCAGGTAAGGCATGCTGACCTCTTCACCTGAAGTGCTGTAGCTTAAATAGTTGTACTCGTGATTGCCCATCACTATATGTGCGTGACCGGCATCGACCATATCGCGCACTAAGTGTAAGGCTTCGCGAATACGCGGCCCGCGGTCGATAATATCGCCCAGGAACACCACTTTACGCTTAGGGTGCGCATAGACCCCGTTGCGCTTTGAGTAGCCAAGCCTGGAGAGCAGTAAACGCAGCGCCAAGCCACAACCGTGCACGTCGCCAATAATGTCGTATCCTTGGATACCGTCTTCTCGTGGAATCATCAACTGTATTTCTTACGTGTTAAACCGGCACTCCAACCTAGCTTCTCACTGCAAGTTTGGTAAAAGTTATAATCCAGCGGGTGTAACAATTTTAATTTATCGCGCTTTTTATTGATCTGAATAACATCGCCAGGGGCTAAGCTAAAGCTAATTTGGCCGTCACAGGATACGGTGGGGTAGGTATCATTTTCATCAGAAATAATTAAGCGCAATTCGCTACTGCTATCGACGACGATGGGGCGTGATGACAAGGTGTGTGGAAACATCGGAACCAGCACAATCGCATCCAATTTAGGGTGCATAATAGGCCCGCCACCGGAGAGCGAATACGCTGTTGAGCCGGTAGGCGTGGAGACAATCAGACCATCTGAGCGCTGCGTGTAAACAAACTCATCTTCAATATAGAGATCAAACTCTATCATGCGCGTCGCTTTGCCGGGGTGCAGTACCATATCATTGAGCGCGTCACCCTGGCCGATGATCTCGCCGTTGCGGATAACTTTGAGCTTGAGTAGAAAACGCTCCTCTTCGATGAACTTACCATCGAGAATCTCTTCAAAGCGCTCTTCAAATTCAGCGGGTGAGATATCGGTGAGAAAACCTAAGTTGCCGCGGTTGACCCCCAGCACTGGCACGTCGCACTTGGCCAGCGCTCGAGCAGCACCTAGCAAGCTGCCATCGCCCCCGACCACAATGACCAGATCACAGCTTTCGCCCATTTCTTTCTGCGTGCCCTCCTCGTAAGGATGGCCCGGCATGAGCTCTGCGATGCGTTTATCCAGTACTACGGCAAACCCGCGCTCTTGCAGATAGCGCGTCATTTGCTTGAGCGTCTCAATCACTTTAGTGCTGCCCAAGCGACCGATTAAACCTATGCGATGATAGTCTGTCATCAATTAATCAACCCTGATAAACCAATGGAAAAAGGAGTATAGAGCAAAAGCTTAGGGCCAGCTATCTATTCTACCTCTGGCTGTGTAGGGGGCTTAAACTGGCTCCGTCAACGATGAAAAAACCGCTAAAGCGCCCGTCAATAAAACCGACAGCCTCCCCTCAACGGTGAAAGGCGTAACGGGCTGCGCACGTGAATGCTGTATCAGTGCACCGCTGATCAAAGCCCAAAGCCTCGCCTTCCTTGAAGTCCGCCGCTGTGCAATAGTGCTATACGTGAACCGGGTGCAAACGCTCCCTCCTCAACTAGCTCATCAAAGCGGCGCCACAACTTAGCGGTGTAAACAGGGTCGAGTAAGAGCCCATGCCGTTGTTCAATGCGCTGCATATGCGCGATGTGCTCGGCCTTAACTTTGGCATACCCACCGTAGTGCCCATTGAGATCGAGCGACCAAGATGCCGTGCCACTGGCACCGGCTGAGTGCAACAGCGCCTGGATATCCGTTTTCAGGAAGTCCCCACCTTTGAGTACAGGTACCCCGATGAGTTTTAAATGATCAGGGGCTGCACTGATCAAACCCGCCAGTGTTCCCCCAGTTCCACAGGCACACAGCAAATAATCCACTTCACTCTGTGCGCTTATCTGCTGCATCAACTCACCAGCGCCGCGCACCGCAAACGCACTCGAGCCACCCTCAGGGATAATCACTGCTCCAGGATAGCGCGCTTCAAGTTCAGCGATGAATGCCGGAGTGTGCTTTTCTCGATAGCGCGCGCGATCGAGCGCTATGAGCTCCATCGACCAGCGCCGTGCATCGGCCAGGGTTGGGTTATCATCGCGCCACTGACCGCGAATAAAACCGGTGCAGGGTATTTGCGCGGCGTGCGCCGCATAAGCTAAAGCATGGATATGGTTGG